>JBAYZR010000239.1:0-5873 GCA_041672425.1 Pedobacter sp.
AAATTTCCGGTGGTGACTCAAATCCCGAGTTAAGTTTCAGGCAAGGGATGCCGAACAATTCCGCAGCCAGTATGACGGTAGGGGCATGCTGGGACAGAATCACATCAGGTTTGTGCAGGGTAAAAATAGTCTGCCAGGCTCTTATCATCCCGCCAAGGATGGTTGCATCGCCAAAACCGGCTTCAGACAGAACATCCGCAAAACTCACCGCCTCACGACACAATTTCTTCAGACCGATTGGAATCGGGGTTTGGATATAGCCGAAACCTTCATCACCAAGGAAGTGATAGGCTGTGCCCAGTTCCTTGACGGCAAAGAGAACCTCATGGCCGCGATCCCTCAGAATGCGGGCTATGGGGAGCATTGGGGAGAGGTGGCCGAGGCGGGCGCCTTGTTCCCACGCAAACAAAAAACGCATCAAACGTGCCCCATGGTGATTTTCCGGCGCCGACGCGGCAAGCCGGAATAATGCGCTGTGTCAATTCCGTTCACCGACCCCCCTCTTCACGCCCCATCACTCCAACGTTGGCCAACAACCGCAGTCTTGCCGAACTCCATTCAGCCAGACTGCGAATGCGTTCCTGCTTCGCATCCGACAATGCCGCTTGAGTATTGAGAATCTCCAGGATATCGGCGGCGCCTTTTTCGTATTTCCGCTGTGAGGTATTCAACGACTCCTGCGCTGCATTGAGCAGGTTTTCCGATGCCTGGAGGTTCTGCAAGGAGGCTGCTGCATCAGCGTGGGCTTTGACGACTTCCATCAGCGCGCTGTGTTCTATGTCCTGCAGCTCTGCTTTCTTTTGCTCAACCTGGGCTTCAGCGCCCCGTATCTTGTAGGTGCGAGAGAAACCGTCAAAGAAAGGAAACGATATGGAGATGCCGAGGGTATTCACTTGCGACTCGGTTGTCGACAAGCCCTGGCCCGGGTAGCCGTTCTGGTAGTAGCTGGCTGAAAAATCCACGGTTGGCAAGCCTTCGGAGCGTGTTGATGTTGTTTTTAGTTTTGATGATTCCAATTGGGCGCGCGCCGACAGGATTGCCGGATGGGTTTCCGCGGTTATTTTCAGCCAGTCCTCCAGGTTTTTTGATTCCATCGATCCACTGTCGGTCAGGTCATCTGGCAGGATGATGGACGTTTGGGTGGGCGCTCCGAGTGTATACACCAGCACTGACAGTGCCTTATTATAGGCGCCGATTGCGCGGTTTTTTTCGAGGGAGGCCTTGGCCAGAGCCGTAGTGGCCTGAAGTGTATCGCTACGCGCCACAGCGCCGCGGGCTTCCCTGCGTTGCGCGGTTTCAAGCGTGTTTTTTGCGATGGCTTCATTCTGCTCTTTTGCCAGCAACAGGGCTTTTGCCGTATGGGCATCGAAATACGCCTGAACTACATCGGCCAGAGTCTTTTGCAATGTGGCATCGTGATGTGCTATCGCTGCCACGAGGAGGCTGTTGGCATACTTCCGGTTGGCCTCTCTTCCGCCGAAATCGAAGAGCCGCCAGCTTAGTGTGCCATAGATAGTTTCCCCCTCCGTGGTAGTAGCGGCAACACTTGACCCCGGATAGGCTGAATGGGTTCTCATAAAATTGGTCGTACCTGACAGGGTCGGCAGATAGGCGGCACGCGCCTCGCCCACCGATCCGGCCTGTACCTTGATCGAAGCCCAGGCAGACTTGATCTGTGGGTTGTTGCACAGGGACAGATCCACTGCTTCTGCCAAAGTCAATGGTTTTGAAAAGTCCTTACTGACCGGGCAGGTCACCGGCTTGCCGTCACCAGGCAGCGAAACACCGGTCTCCATGATTTTAGGGAGAGTTTGCAGGGGATCGGCAAAGGGTGCTACAAAATCGAATGCGAGAGTCGGCAAAGCAAAAGCCAATATGCTTAATACAATGACACTCCGCAGATAAAAGACAGCACGACCCGCTTGCCTGCCTGGCGATGCATCTGTCCGTGCGATAGACAAACGTGGTGGTTTTCCCAGGAGCTTATCGTTCATTCAGGCTTTCCCGTTTGTGGCGCATCAGGGGACTCAAAATATATTCGATGATGCGGCGGTCGCCTGTCTTGATCTCCACGTTTGCCGTCATACCTGCGGACAAGGGCATTTCCCTACCCTCGACATTAATCGTTGATTTATCCAGCATGATTTTTGTTGAATAGATCAGACCCTTCTTCTCATCGGCTATGGCGTCACGCGAAACGTGGGTAACTTTGCCGGTGACGGTGCCGTATTTGGTGTATTCGAAGGCATCGATCTTGACTTCGACGCTTTGCCCCTCCCGAACGAAACCCACGTCCTTGTTTTCCAGAAAAGCCTCAACCTCGACCCGTGTCTCTCTGGGAACAATCTGCATCAGGGGTTTGGCGGAAGAGACAACGCCGCCGACAGTATGCGCGTCCAGTTGCTGCACGGTGCCATTCACCGGTGCCGTGAGCTTCAAAAGCTTGCTATGGGCATCCGAGCGCACGACATCCTGATGGGAAGACGCAGCTATCTTGTTCCCCTCGTTTACCTGGTCATAAGCCGCACGCCTGGTCTCGGCGGTCAAGGCGCCATGCTGGTTTTTTGCATCGGCCAATTGTCCCGCAAGATCGACACGCGCCTGTTCCTTCTCCAGCCAGGCATGCTGGGAAACGTCATGGTCTTTGAGCAACTCCTTGTAATCCGAGGCGCGTTGCGTTGCCAGTTGCAGCGCTTCGCCATAGTGTTCAATGTCGCCTTCTATCCGCTTCAACTTGGTCACGAAATCGCGGTGCTGCGCCTCCAGATGCATCTTTTCAGCCTGCCATCTGTTCTCCGGGACAGAATCCAGCCGAGGGAGCTGAGGTGGGCGTCCACCATCGATTGCCGCAATCAAGGCTTTGGAGCGCGCAACCTGCAATAGCGCTGTTGTTCGATCCCCTGTAGCCTTATCCCGCTCTGCATCGGACGCGCTGGTGTCGAGTTCAATCAGCAGATCTCCTGCTTTGACCTGCTGACCCTCTTCAACATACAGCGCCCTTACGCTGGCAACATCCACACTGGCAATGGTTTTGGTATAGCCGCTGGGAATGATTTTACCCGAAGCATTGACAATGATGTCGATCTTACCCACGATCGACCAGGTAATCAGTACTACAACCAATGCGATCAGAATTGAGGCAAGCAGGCGGGCAACCGGAGAAACCGGGTTTTCTTGCAGCGATAAGGCTGCCGGCAAAAACTCGGCTTCGTGTGAAGCAAGCACTTTGCCGCTGAGCTGATGACGGTGCTTCCAGTGGTGGCTAAAGATCGATTTATAGCGGTTGAACAACTCTGAGAAGGCTTCTGCCCGGTGTTTAAGGCTCATATGATTCCACCTGCCACGGGGGATGCCGGAACATACACCATTGGCGGCGCATGGTGCGGTGTCACGACGGTACTTTCCTGACCGCCCAACTGTATCTGGTACAAATGGTTGTAAATCCCGTTCGGGTTCTGTAGCAGCTCAGCATGGCGGCCTTGTTCGGCAATCTGACCACGCTCCATTACGATAATTCGATCAGCATCCCGAACCGCTGACAGACGATGTGCTATTATGAGTACTGTTCGTCCGGTACAAATCTGCCGCATGTTGTCCTGGATGATTTTTTCCGATTCGTAGTCGAGTGCGCTGGTGGCTTCATCGAAGATAAGAATGCGGGGGTTGGTTATGAGCGCCCGGGCAATCGCAATCCGTTGGCGTTGTCCGCCGGACAGGCCGACGCCATGTTCTCCGACCATGGTGTCGTACCCCTCGGGTAGTTCACAGATGAATTCGTGAGCGCCGGCCAGTTTGGCTGCTTCGATAATGGCCTCGATCGGCAAGGCCGGATTGGATAGCGCAATGTTGTCGCGAATGCTGCGGTTAAAAAGCATGTTTTCCTGCAAGACCATGCCGATCTGGTGGCGCAGGGAGGTGGTATCGATAATGCCGATATCCTGTCCATCAACCAGCACCCGACCGCGATCAGGCACGTAGAGGCGCTGCACCAGCTTGGTCAGGGTGGATTTGCCGGAACCGGACCGACCAACGATGCCGATAATCTCGCCCGGTGCTACTTTGAGATTGACAGCACGGATGACATCGGGGCTATCCGGACGGTAGCGAAACGACACCTGATCGAATTCGATGGCGCCGGCAATACGGGGTATTCTGGTTTTTTGACCGACGATTTCTGTTCTGGCATTCAGGATATCTCCCAAGCGACTCATGGAAATACCTACCTGCTGGAAATCATTCCAAAGTTGTGCCAAGCGCAGAATTGGAGAAGAAACCTGCCCGGATAACATGTTGAAAGCAACCAGTTCGCCGACTGTCATTTTGTTGTCAACAACGAGCCCGGCGCCAACCCACATGATGGAGGCGGTCACCAGCTTGCTGACCAGGGTTACGCCGCCGCTGGCCAGCATGCCGACATTGTTTACTGACAGGCTGGAAGAGACATAGGAAGCCAACTGTTGCTCCCATTTATTCACCCAGCGTGGTTCTACGGCCATTGCCTTGACAGTGTCTATACCACTAATGGTTTCTACCAGGAAGGACTGATTCTCTGCGCCCCGGTTGAATTTTACGTTCAGACGGGCACGTATGATTGGAGTGAAAATCATCGATAAAGCTATGTAACATGGGATTGAGATCGCAACAATCAAAGTCAGCCAGGCGCTATACCACAACATTACCGCCAGGAATACAACCGAAAACATCAGATCCATTACCAGGGTGATGGCATTACCGGTAAGAAAGCTGCGGATGTTCTCCAGTTCGCGGATACGCGCCACTGAATCTCCGACTCTTCGCGCCTGGAAGTAGGCGATAGGCAGGTTGAGCAGATGACGAAAGAGCCTGGCCCCCAATTCGACATCGATTTTGCTGCTGGTATTGGCAAAAACATAGGTACGGATGCCGGTCAGAGTGGATTCGAACAGCGTGGCCATAATCAAGCCGACGGCAATCACGTTGAGCGTCTTCATGGCGTGATTTACCAAGACCTTGTCCATTACTACCTGAAAGAACATGGGGGTAGCCAAGCCGATGAGTTGCAGCACAAACGAGATCAGCAGCACTTCTCCGAGCAGTTTTCTGTATTTTACTACTGCAGGGATAAACCAGGAGAAATCGAAGTTGGCCATCTCACCGGCGTAGTTGGCCTTGGATGTCAGAAAGATCAGCTCCCCGGACCAGCAGGCTAAAAACTCATTCAGTTCTAAAATGGCTGGCGGCTCACCAGGTCGTTGTATCAGCAGACGTGGCACAGAGTCTGCTGTTGCCTCCGATGTACCGTTGTTGCCTTGGTCGTATTTGGCGAGTATGAAGAAACCGCCGTCTCTATCCAGTGCTATGGCGGGTAATGGCGCTCGGTCCAGGCGTTCGGGCAGTTGCGCGACAAGCTTGGCTTTCATTCCGAGCGATTTGGCGGCCAGCAGAATTTTTTCGGCACTGAACGGTTCAGCGCCGAATTCATGTTTCAGTCTGGCTTCGTCCGCTGCAATACCGTGAAACGAGGCTATCATGAGGAGTGAGCTTAGGCCGGAGTCCATGACGCCTCCTGTGGGGTGGCGATGCAATGGCAGAAGACTCTTTGGATTTGATGTCGGGAGTTGTAGATCATTGATTATCGCTTTTTTGGGTCTTGGATAGAGAGGCTACCTTGTCGACAAGAGTCGATAGAGTAGCCTCTCTACTACGTTGAAGTTATTGAATGATGTTAATGCCAGTTGGCGGCAATTACAGGGGCAAGTGAAGTCTGATAGTTCTGCGGCAATGTGGTCTGGCCTGACACCGGGGCAATGAAGGTGGCCATTGCGCTTACCAGGGCATTCACCTGGGAGTCCAACAGCACTTTGCCATCCGATGTCTTGAACTGCTCAACATGG
>JBAYZR010000240.1:0-5846 GCA_041672425.1 Pedobacter sp.
GATGGCAAAGACGCGAAAGTTGATTGCCCGGCAAAAGGGCAAAAGCGAAGGGGAACAGCTTCTTCATTAAAAGGTGCCTGTCCCCCTTAGAGTCTTTGTCCCCCTTAGAGTCTTGTCCCCCTTAGAGTCTCTGGAAAGACAGAAATATGTCGATTTAGGAACGAGATATGAATTTGAAGCTGTCGAAGATTATATTCTGACTACCCCAAAAAGCTTTAAGGTTTAGATTTCATCTGTGTTCATCTGTGTACATCTGTGGCTGAAGAAAAGGTTTTTAAGACGTTATTGGCCACAGATAGACACAGATGTTCACAGATAACGGCAACAACAGAGATTCCTGGGTTTACCCCTAAAGCTTTCAGATTTAGATTTCATCTGTGTATATCTGTGTTCATCTGTGGCTAAAGAATGGATTTAAGGCATTAAGGATTCTTATGTCAGACGACGTCTTTGCAGAATTTCTTCATAAGGACACGAGCTTTCAGATTATTGCAGCTGT
Source organism: Pedobacter sp. (assembly GCA_041672425.1). Taxonomy (GTDB): domain Bacteria; phylum Desulfobacterota; class Desulfuromonadia; order Geobacterales; family Pseudopelobacteraceae; genus JACPFJ01. The sequence goes on from JBAYZR010000240.1 coordinate 500, forward strand.
CTATGAAGTTCACAATATTCTTGGTTTTGGATTCCTGGAATCCGTTTATCAAAAGGCACTGGTAAAGGAACTCCTGTTGAGGGGTTTAAAAGCTGAGGCTCAGAAAGAGATAATCGTCAGATATAAAGGTGAAGGTATTGGCTCATTCTACGCCGACATAGTCGTAAACGACGATATAATCCTAGAACTGAAGGCTTTAGAAAATTTGACAAAAGCTCACGAAGCACAGCTACTCAATTATTTAAAAGGGACCGGATTAAAGCTGGGATTCCTGATTAATTTCGGGAAAGAAAAAGCAATATATAAACGGATGGTTTTGTGATTCAGATTTTACCCCAAAAAGCTTTCAGGTTTAGATTTCATCTGTGTACATTTGTGTACATCTGTGGCTGAAAGAAAGGATTAAAGTAGCCAGGATCCTTTACAGGAGATTGGACGGTTTTTGTGAATATGCCAATGACCCCAGCAGAGATGGCAAAGGCGCGAAAGTTGATTGCCCGGCAAAAGGGCAAAAGCGAAGGGGAATAGCTCATTCATTAAAAGGTGCCTGTCCCCCTCAGAAGTCCTGTCCCCCTCAGAAGTCCCGGCTTGAACTGGACGGCGAGGAGTACTTCATAGATCTGTTACTGTACCACCGTGCCTTGAAATGTCTGGTGGCAATTGAACTAAAGGTCGGAAGATTTCTACCTGAATACGTCGGCAAGATGCAGTTTTATCTTGCCTTGTTGGATGACAAAGCACGCTTGGAAGGTGAAAATACTTCGATCGGTATCATTCTGTGTAAGGATAAAAAGAAGACGACTGTTGAATATGCACTCAGAGAGTCAAACAAGCCAATCGGCGTGGCCACATACAGAATATTGGATGAACTACCAGCAGAACTGCAGGGCAGTTTGCCTTCCCCGGAGCAGATTTGCAGGCTGCTTGAAGGATTGTAGCGGGCAAACATGGGGAGCTTCGAATTACCCTCGCAAGGGAAATAAGTATGGTGTCACCGGAATTCCGCTCAGCAATTTAGTTTCAAGGGCAGGTAAATGAAAAGAATTCTTCTCATATTCGGCACGCGTCCCGAGGCCATCAAGATGGCGCCGGTGGTGAAAGAGCTTCAAAAACACCCCGAGCTGTTCAGGGTACAGGTGTGCGTCACCGCACAGCATCGCCAGATGCTCGACCAGGTGCTGGAACTCTTCGAGATTGTGCCAGATTATGACTTGGACATCATGAAACAAAGCCAGAGCCTGACCGATGTCACCTGCAGTGTATTGCAGGGGTTGGCCCCGGTTTTGGAGAAGTCCAGACCAAATGTGGTGCTGGTTCACGGTGATACGACTACCACCATGGCCGCCAGCCTGGCAGCCTATTACCAGAAGATCGCGGTGGGGCACGTGGAAGCGGGCCTGCGTACCGGCAACATCTATTCACCCTGGCCCGAAGAGATGAACCGTCGCCTGACCGGGGCAATTACACGTTATCATTTTGCACCGACTGAACAATCCAGACAGAACCTCCTGGCTGAAGGGGTATCAGATAAAACAATTGCGGTTACCGGAAACACCGTGATTGATGCACTGTTGACTGTAGTTGACAAAGTCAGGAATGACGCTGCTTTGAAGCAACAAATGGCAGATAAGTTCTCTTTTTTTAATTCGCAGAAACGCTTGATTCTAGTCACCGGCCATCGCAGGGAGAATTTTGGTGAAGGTTTTGAAAACATCTGTCAAGCGCTCAAAGAGATTGCCGTTTCACATAAGGATGTTGAAATTATCTATCCGGTGCATTTGAATCCCAATGTCCAGGAACCTGTCCAGCGGATTCTGGGTGATACGCCTGGTGTTCACCTGATCGATCCTCAGGATTATCTCCCCTTTGTCTGGCTCATGGACCGATCATATTTGATCATCACCGATTCGGGCGGCGTGCAGGAAGAAGCGCCATCTCTCGGCAAGCCGGTACTGGTCATGCGCGAAACGACAGAACGGCCAGAAGCGGTGGATGCGGGAACGGTGAAACTGGTGGGGACGGATCGGGAGAAGATAGTTGCCGAAGCGACAGAGCTTCTTTGTAACCAGAGTTCTTATGACCGGATGGCACGTGCCCATAATCCTTATGGAGACGGAATGGCAGCAGCGAGGATCGCCGAAATACTGGCAAATCTTGGAACCTCTTTGGCCACAGATTGACACAGATGTTCACAGATAACGGCAACAACAGAGATTCCTGGGTTTTACTCCCAAAGCTTTCAGATTTAGATTTCATCTGTGTACATCCGTGAACATCTGTGGCTGAAGAAAAGGTTTTAAGACGATATTGGCCACGGATTGACACAGATGTTCACAGATAACTGCAACAACAGAGATTCCTGGGTTTAACCCCAAAAAGCTTTCAGGTTTAGATTTCATCTGTGTATATCCTTGTTCATCTGTGGCTGAAGAAAAGGTTTAAGACGATATTGGCCACAGATAGACACAGATGTTCACAGATAACGGCAACAACAGAGATTCCTGGGTTTTACTCCCAAAGCTTTCAGATTTAGATTTCATCTGTGTTCATCTCTGGCTGAAGAAAAGGTTTTAAGAGATATTGGCCACAGATAGACACAGAAGTTCACAGATAACGGCAACAACAGAGATTCCTGGGTTTACCCAAAAAAGCTTTAAGGTTTAGATTTCATCTGTGTTCATCCGTGTTCATCTGTGGCTGAAGAAAAGGTTTAAGACGATATTGGCCACAGATAGACACAGATGTTCACAGATAACGGCAACAACAGAGATCCTGATTTTACTTAAAAAAGCTTTCAGGTTTAGATTTCATCCGTGTACATCTGTGAACATCTGTGGCTAAAGAATGGAATTAAGGCATTAAGGATTCTTATGTCAGACGACGTCTTTACAGAATTTCTTCATAAGGACACGAGCTTTCAGATTATTGCCGCTGTCTATGAAGTTCACAATATTCTTGGTTTTGGATTCCTGGAATCCGTTTATCAAAAGGCACTGGTAAAAGAACTTCTGTTGAGGGGTTTAAAAGCTGAGGCCCAGAAAGAGATAATCGTCAGGTATAAAGGTGAAGATATTGGCTCATTCTACGCCGATATAGTCGTAAATGACGCAATAATTTTGGAACTGAAGGCTATAGAAAATTTGACAAAAATCCACGAAGCTCAGCTACTCCATTATTTAAAAGGTACCGGACTAAAACTGGGATTTCTGATTAATTTCGGGAAAGAAAAAGCAATATATAAACGGATGGTTTTGTGATTCAGGTTTTTCCCCGAAAAGCCATACAGGTCTAGATTTCATCTGTGTACATCTGTGCTCATCTGTGGCCAAAACATCTGCAGTTAAAGGAGTAATGGTTCTATGTTGAAAACTAAACAAAAAATTGTTGTCATGGGACTCGGTTACATCGGGCTGCCGACAGCATCCATGCTTGCCACCAAGGGTCACACGGTTGTCGGGGTGGATATAAACGAGACCGCAGTAAATACCATCAACTCCGGCAAAATCCACATAATCGAGCCAGACCTGGACATCCTTGTCCGCTCTGCTGTGAACAGTGGTAATCTCAAAGCATCGCTGATACCGGAAGAGGCAGATACCTTTATCCTTGCGGTTCCTACTCCATTCAAGGCGCTTGACGGCAACCCCAAGTCACCGGACATCAGCTATGTTGAGGCAGCCACCCGCACCATCGCTCCTTTCCTCAATCCCGGCAATCTCATTATCCTCGAATCCACCTCCCCAGTCGGCACCACCGAGCGGATTCGTGACATCATCTCCGAGCTCCGCCCCGACCTGTCGCCTAGTGCCCATAGCCCATCGCCAGTCTTTGTCGCCCATTGTCCAGAGCGCGTGCTTCCAGGGCATATCATCCGTGAGCTTGTTGATAACGACCGGATCATCGGCGGGGTCGACAAGGCCTCCGCGGAAAAGGCAAGGGATCTCTATAAGACCTTCTGTAACGGCGGGGTATACCTGACCGACAGCAAAACTGCCGAAATGGCAAAGCTGGTGGAAAATTCGTTCCGAGACGTGAATATTGCCTTTGCCAACGAGCTTTCCATGATTTGCTACAAACTTGGTATCAATGTTTGGGAACTGATCGGGCTTGCCAACAAGCATCCGCGTGTCAACATCCTCCAGCCAGGGCCGGGTGTCGGCGGGCACTGCATTGCCGTTGACCCGTGGTTTATCGTGGCTTCAGCACCTGAAGAGGCACGTCTGATCCGCACTGCACGTGAAGTGAATGATGCCAAGCCACACTGGGTGCTGGACAAGGTAAAAGCCAAATCGGAGCGTTTCAAGAATCCGGTCATAGGCTGTCTTGGTTTGGCCTTCAAGGCTAACATAGACGACCTGCGCGAGTCGCCGGCCATGGAGATTACACGAGACTTGATCAAGGCCGGGGTTGGTCGTGTAATGGCGTGCGAGCCCAACGTAAATGGCAGTTTTGAGGAATTCCCGCTTTACGATTTGGGAGATGTTTTGAAAGAGTCGGATATTCTTCTGGTGCTGGTTGATCACGATGAGTTCAAGGAGATCGACCGGGAACTTTTGAAGGAAAAGGTGTTAATCGATACCAGAGGGGTGTGGCGGTAATCCGCACACGTGTTGAAAACGACAATGAAAGAAACTCTGCATCTTGAACTGAAAAAAACATTTGGCAAAGAAGTCATCATCACTCTGGTTGCGTTCGCCAACACAGAAGGGGGGGCGGTCCTTGTCGGCGTTTTGGATGACGGAACCCCGTGCGGTACTGACATCGGGGCAGAAACCGTTCAGCGATTTCTTAACGAGATCAAGATGTCAACCTACCCCCAGCTGATCCCGAAGATTCTGATCGAGGAGCGCGAGGGGAAACAGGTCATACGGTTTGAGGTGTGCGAGTTCCCCATAAAGCCGGTTTCGTACAAGAACCGTTACTATTGCCGGGTGCACAACAGCAATCACGTCATGACCCTGGAAGAGATTGTCGATTTGCAGCAGCAATCCCTGTCTATCTCATATGACGCCTACCCATCATCTGCCCTGTTGTCTGATCTTGATTCAACATTGCTGGCTCGGTTCATGGATCGCGTCAACAAGCGCGGACGCGTATCGCTGCGTGACGATCTGAACGCCAATCTTGTGAAGCTAAAACTTGTACGCGATGGTAAGTTGACCATTGCAGCAAATCTCCTGTTTGGAGATCCCGATTTCACTATCCGCATCGGACGTTTCAAGTCCGAGGCAACCATCATTGATGACATAGCAGGGTTATTTTGTTCTCGTACTTTATGCGTTATAAATAGGCATGTTACACTAAAAGCTGGTAAAACGCCTCCCCACCGTGTATAAGCGTGACATGC
>JBAYZR010000241.1:0-5844 GCA_041672425.1 Pedobacter sp.
CCGTTTGTGCCCTCTGAGCTTTGCCAGGTCGTGATTCTTGCACGCAATCAGCCGCTCACCAGGATAGTCGGGATGGGTGAACTCAAACAGGTTCTTCTCATCAAAAAGACCTGGCTGTATACTGTCGCTGCTGATCAGTTTACGAATAGCTCCTGACTTCAAGGCGGTAATCCAGTCTATTGCGGTCTCATTGCGGAGTTTATCAATATGACCCTGTGAGATCATGCCACGATCTCCAACCAGCGCCATCTCACCTTCTTGCAGATGGCGAGCGGCAAGCTTTTTCTCAATGGCGCCTTGTCTGGCCTGTAACCAGTCCATGGCGCAATACAGTTCATCTTCACCAGCGCCAGTTACATCAAATACCTCTGGAAGGGTAGTGTTTCTCCACCAGCGGGTTGTGGCAAGCTTACTGTCCGGATCCACTATTCGGGCTGCCACCATTGCCAGCGCCAGGTCGCGTTCACGGGATGGCCGGGAAGCGAAGAGCCGTGAAAGCAGACAGCTTCCACGGCTCTTGGCAAATTCAAGGGATAATCATCAGAACGGGCTTTTCACCAGTTCCCACGTCGGGCTGTTAATCGCCATGTCAATATCGCGGGCAAAGGTAGGAAATCCCAGGTAGCCGTGGTAAGGGCCGGAATAATCCCAGCTGTGCATCTGCCTGAACGGTATCCCCATCTTCTGGAACAGATACTTCTCCTTGATTCCGCTTCCGACCAGGTCTGGCTTCAACTCTTCAGCGAAATTTTCAAACTCCAACTCCGAGATATCGTCGTAAATCACCGTAGCATCAGGCATTTCAGATGCAGTGCGGTCATAGTCATCGCTATGGGCAAACTCGTAACCGGAACCGACACAAGACATCCCCAGATCCTCGTAGGCGTTGATGGTGTGGCGGGGACGCAGGCCACCGACGTATAGCATCACCTTTTTACCTTCCAGGCGCGGTCGGTACTCTTCGATCACAGCCTGCATCAGCGGGTCGTACTTGGCGATAACCGCCTCCACCTTTTCCTTGATGGAGTCGTCAAAGAGTTCGGCAAGTTTGCGCAGACTCTGCTTGATCTTGGTCGGGCCGAAGAAGTTGAGTTCGATCCAGGGGATGCCGTATTTCTCTTCCATGACCTTGCACATATAGTTCATGGAACGGTAGCAGTGGATGATATTCAGCTTGACCGTGTGGGTGGCCGCGATCTTCTCTATCTCGCCGTCACCGGTCCAGACAGCCTTGACGTTTAAGCCGCATTCTTCAAGAAGCGGCTTCGTTGACCAGGCATCGCCGCCTATGTTGTATTCGCCGATGAGGGCTATGTCGTAGGGGCTGGAGGGTTCGGCAAACTCGCGGGTTCCAATGATGTAGTCGCGAATCGTGTCGTTGGAGATATGGTGGCCCAGAGACTGGGAAACGCCGCGGAACCCTTCGCAGTTGCAGGGAATGATCGGAATGTCCAGTTCCTTGGAAGACTTCTTGGCAACCGAGTTGATATCGTCGCCGATCAGACCGACCGGACACTCGGAGAGAACCGAAATTGCCTTGGCCAGCGGGAAGAGATCCTTTGCCTCCCGGAGCAGCACTGCCAATTTCTTGTCGCCACCGTAGACGATGTCTTTCTCCTGGAAGTCCGAGGTGAACTGCATGTCGAACTTGTCAACGCCGGTGGTACCGGTCACCAGGTTACGGCGCGTGCCCCAGGAGTACCAACCGCAGCCGACCGGGCCGTGGGAAACGTGGACCATGTCACGGATCGGACCCCAGACAACCCCTTTGGCGCCGGCATAGGCGCAGCCACGGGCAGACATTACTCCGGGTATGGTTTTTTTGTTTGATTTAACGCAAGCAGCTCCTGAACTCTGGTCGTTGGGCGCCAGGTGCGGCGTGCGTTTTTTTCGCCCCTTCTCTGGATACATCGACAGGGACTTATTGATCATCTCCTGGGTTGATTCCTTGGTGATGCCATCAATTGTTTTTATTTTGTCTGACATAGGTCAACTCCTGTAATTGTTATATGGTCTTCTGTAGGGGGCGATCCTTGTATTCGCCCGATGTTGCATTCGCCCTTTGGTTGGGCGATCACAAAAGGATCGCCCTTACAGAACCATTTATATTATGCCGCTGCTGCTTCGACTATACCCACAACGCTCTCATCTTCCGCCTCCATGATGCCGAACTCCATCAACAGGTCTTCCAACTCTTCCATCTCCAACGGGGTCGGTATGACCAGCATCTTGTTGTTGAGAATCTTCTCCGCCAGGGTGCGGTATTCCTGGGCCTGCGGATGCTCGGGGGAATATTCGATAACGGTCATGCGGCGCATCTCGGCTCTCTGAACCTGATTGTCACGGGGAACGAAGTGGATCATCTGGGTACTGAGTTTTGCCGCCAGGGCGCTGACTAATTCAAATTCCTTGTCGGTCTTGCGGGCGTTGCAAATCAGACCAGCCAGGCGAACCTTACCGGAGGAAGCATACTTGAGTATACCCTTGGCGATGTTGTTGGCAGCGTACATGGCCATCATCTCGCCGGAACAGACGATATAGATCTCTTCAGCCTTGCCTTCGCGGATCGGCATGGCAAACCCGCCGCAGACAACATCGCCGAGAACATCGTAGAATACAAAGTCGAGGTCCGGGGTGTAGGCGCCATTCTCTTCCAGGAAGTTGATGGCAGTGATGACACCACGACCGGCGCAACCGACACCAGGCTCCGGACCGCCGGATTCTACGCACTTGGTATCGCCGTAGCCAATCTTCATGACATCTTCCAATTCAAGATCCTCAACAGTGCCACGTTCGCGCACCAGGTCCATAACGGTATTCTGTGCTTTGGCATGCAGGATCAGACGGGTGGAGTCAGCCTTGGGGTCACAGCCGACGATCATGACCTTTTTGCCGAGGTAGGCCAGACCTGCCACCGTATTCTGTGTGGTTGTCGATTTGCCGATGCCGCCTTTGCCGTAAATAGCTATCTGTCTCATGTGAAACTCCTTTTGCTCACTAATCCGTGAGCTCTCGTTGAATAGTGTGGGGCTACGAAAACAGGCGCCCCATTGCTGTGAATGGCGGCGCCTTTGCCGAATCCTGGAAATTTGTTTTGTTAGCATCCGTTACGTCAATGTTAATGCATTGCTCGTGCCAAATCGTAACTAGCTTATATTACGTGGGGTATGAGTGATAGATAGATAATTCAAGGTTTTATGATCAGGGAAATGCCTATATTATATGCAATCCAGTTGCTCACAGCTTCCTCACAATTGGGTTGAAGGCCTTCGAAGCCACCAGAACCTCGTCTCCGACCTTCAACTCTTGCATATCCTTTTCACTAAACACCACCTCCACCAGTTCGTTTCCCACGCCGATAACCGCCAGCCAGATAACATCAACCTGCCGTATGCTGAGGATAGTGCTAACGAAAGAAAACTTGTTGGAGGTAACCAGGCCGAGAAAGACCTCAAGCGCCGTGCCATGCCGCACGATTTTGCCATGCTCCATGACCGCCACGGAATCGGAGAGCTTGAACACCTCCTGTTTGTCGTGGGAAACCAGGATAGTGGTCAAGCCGAGCTTGGCATGAATACGCAGGATCTCATCCTGGAGGCGGGTGCGGGTTGTGCCGTCCAGGGCAGAGAGCGGCTCATCCAAGAGGAGGATTTCCGGTTCGCGCACAATGGCGCGCGCCAGCGCCACTCGCTGTTGCTGTCCGCCGGAAAGGGCTGATGGATAACGGTTGTGCAGTTCGGACAGTCCGGTCAACTCCAGCAGTTCGTCTACCTTGGTGTTATCCCGGCGTGTCTGGGCGAAACGCAGATTCTCACGCACCGTCATGGCAGGAAACAGGGAGTAGTCCTGGAAGACCAGCCCCACGCGCCGTTTTTGCGGCGGCAGATTGATCCTGGCGGTACTGTCGAACCAGACCCGGCCGTTGACCTCGATGCGTCCTGTTGCGGGTCTTTCCAGCCCGGCCAGCATGCGCAGCAGGGTGGTCTTGCCGCTGCCTGATTTGCCATACAGGGTCAGCAGATCCCCCGGTCGGATGGTCAACTCCAATTTCAGTTCAAACGGGCCGTCCGAGCCCATCAGTGGTTTTGTCAGCGAAAGCGTTATCATCGCAGGTCCAGCCTTTTGTTGACCATGTAGACCGTGAGCAGGATCAGGAACGAGAAGGCGAACAGGATTGCCGAGTAGATGTGGGCCGAATTGTAATCCAGCGACTCCACCAGGTCATAGATGGCAATGGAGGCTACCTTGGTCTCGCCCGAGATGCTGCCGCCGATCATCAGCACCACGCCGAATTCGCCCACGGTATGGGCAAAGGCCAGCACTCCGCCGGTGAGTAGTGACCCTTTCATGGAGGGGAGGATTACCCGCAGGATGGTTTCCATCTGCGATTTTCCCAAGGTGTAGCTTGCCTCGCTCAGATTGCGGGGCACACTGGCAAATCCTGCCTGGAGCGGGTGCACCATGAACGGCAGGCTGAAGATCACCGACCCGATCAGCAGGCCGTCGAAACTGAAGGCGAGCTGGTGGCCGAACAGTCGTTCCCACGGTCCGCCGAGGAATCCGTTTCTACTGAAGGCGAGCAGAAAGTAGAAGCCGAGCACCGATGGCGGCAGCACCAGTGGGAGGGCAAGTACCGCCTGCAAAACCGGTTTGAGCCGGGTATTCGTGCGGGCGAGATACCATGCCGAAGGCAGACCGATGAGATACAGGATAGCAGTCGTGATTGTGGCCAGTTTCAAGGTCAGCGCAAATGGAGCAAAATCAATCGTCATGGCGTGCCTCCAGGGCTATCTGGCTAGCCTTGATCATCACCTGCACCGTTGTTCCGGTTTCCAGTTTCATCCTTTCCAACGCCCGCGTGCTGAAGAGGCTGTCCATCTCGCCCGCCGCACAGGCCAAGGTGATCTGGGAAAGGATGACCCCCTGTTTAACGGCGCTTACCCGTGCGTTGAAAACGTTGCTGAAACTGGTCGTGCCGCAAGGGCCGGTTGCCACTGCTACTTCGCTCTCCTTGAAAAGCAGCCAAACCTTGCTTCCCTCGCGCAATTCCGGTTTCAGATCAAAGAGCAGAAGCCCGAAAGGGATGTTACCGGCCTGCGTCTCCACGAAACAGAGCACATCGTTGCGTGTGATGGCGGTTATGAAGGCAGGAAGTCTATTCATTGGGCAGCGTGAATCCGTATTTTCTGAAGATGATTCGGGCATCGGTCGAACCGACAAACGATTCAAATCGTAGTGCCGTCGGATTGTTGGCGGACGGCTTTAGCAGTACGTATCCCTGGATGATTTGCTGATGGGCGCTGGCCGGTATCAGTTTATAGTTCCCAATTGTTGACAGCGCCGGAGCCAGCACCAGGGAATAGGCTACAAATCCCGCATCCGCTGCTCCGCTTTGGATGAACTGGGCGGTTTGCTGGATGTTCTCACCGAACACCAGCCTCTCTTTTACCTTGTCTAAAACCTTATAATGTTCCATGACCTCTTTGGCAATCCGGCCATAGGGGGCATGTGCCGGATTGGCAATAGCGATCTTTTTGACCTTCGGGTCGAACAGGATATCCATGCCTTTGTTTACATCCAGTCCGCTCTTTTTCGTGACCCACAGAGCAATACGACCGATTGCATACGGTTTCGGATCGGAAATGGCTGCGCCGGATTTCCTCAGTTTTTGTGGATAGCCAATGTCGGCGGCAAAGAAGATATCATAGGGCGCACCGCTCTCGATCTGGGAATACGCCTTGCCTGACGATCCGAAAATGACCATTGCTTTGTCGCCGGGGTTCTTTGACTCGAATGCGGCAACGATATCCTTCATGGCAAATTGCAGGTCGGAAGCGGCGGTGA
>JBAYZR010000242.1:0-5837 GCA_041672425.1 Pedobacter sp.
AAGTCGGCAAGAATGGTGAGGAGAAGCGCCAACATTACCCATTGGATACGTATGCTTTGCCGCAGGGTCGCATGATTGGCATCCGTGTCACTGTTTGAGAGCGTTTCGGTTTTGTTTGACATCTGATACCCCGCATTGATTGGCAACCTGTCATGTTGCAACAGCCTGTAGCTGGAGAATATCAACAATCAGCTAAGATAATATGTCCTGATTAGTTCTAATCTTCCGCTCAAACAGATTGTCATCCCCGAATGCCTTTATCGGGGATCTAGATTTCAAAGACTTAAAAGACTGGATTCCCGATTACTACCTCGGGAATGACAGGCTATCGAACCAAGCGGCGAGTTAGAACGAATCAGATGATATGTTGAGATGTATTATCTCATACAAAACTTTACGTCCTGCGCTGTTCCATGCCCTATGATGTCGACTCCACGGTCGGGATTGGCTGCCAGATGACGCAGAATCGCAAAGATAGCTTCAACTGCATCGGGTTTACCCAGTTCAACGGCGAGTTCCATTGCCGTCATTTCCTTCCGCATATTATTCAATTTATCAACCACCTCTTTCTGCAACGCAATAACAGCGCCGGCGGCCTTTTTGCCCGCCTCCACGCCTGGTTGGTGATAGGCGTTGATGTTGATCAGGCTGGCGTATAGCCCGACGCCGCGTTCGAACAGGGCGATCAGGGCGCCGATGGTCCGTGCGTCTACCCTGTCCGCCGTAATGGTCATCGACTCACGCCCATTTTCAAAAAGGGCTGTGCGCGTGCCCTGGAAGAAACCAAACAGGAAATCGCCGCTTGTGATGCCTTCCTCGACCAGCATGGATGATCCCTGGCGGTCTTGTAATACCTCGACAAAGGTTACGAAGAAATTGGCGACCCCCTCGCGCAACTGCTGCACGTAGGCATGCTGATCGGTAGAACCCTTATTGCCGTACACGGTCAAGCCCTGATTAACCACCGCGCCATCCAGGTCCAGCTCCTTGCCGATCGACTCCATGATCAGCTGCTGCAGGTAGCGGGAGAAAAGCAGCAGACGGTCCTTGTACGGCAACATGACCATATCTTTTTCAGCACGACCGCCAGTGGCATGGTACCACATCAGCGCCATCAACGCGGCTGGATTCTGCATTGTATCCGAACGGCGGGTGATCTCGTCACAGGCCTTGGCCCCGTCCAGTAGCGCCATGACATTGATGCCCTGCAATGCAGCCGGCAACAGGCCCACGGCAGAGGTCACCGAGGTACGGCCTCCAACCCAGTCCCACATGGGAAAACGCTGTATCCACCCCTCTTTCCGGGCCAGCCTGTCAAGTTCGCTATTGTCGCCAGTCACTGCTACGCCATGCCGGGCAAAATCCAGACCAGCGTGGCGATAGGCTGCCTGTGTCTCCAGCATGCCGTTGCGGGTCTCCTTGGTGGAACCGCTCTTGGAGATGACGATGGTCAGCGTACGCGCCAGATCTGTTCCCAGTTCGGCAAAGACACGATCCATGCCGTCAGGGTCGCTGTTGTCAAGAAAATGCGGCTTCATCCGGTCGTTGGGAGATGAGAGCGCATCGGCTACAAACTGCGGGCCCAGAGCAGAACCTCCGATACCTATCACCAGTAGATTCGTGAAGGTCTCCCCGTTGGCTGTCCTGATCTTACCGGCATGGATATCGCTGGCAAATGCCAGCGCCTGCTCAACTGCCGTTTCAATCTCGGCCCGCATTTTGTCGTTGGGAGCCAGGGCGGCGTTTCTCAGCCAGTAATGTCCCACCATGCGCCCCTCATCGGGATTGGAGATGGCGCCGGCCTCAAGCTCCTTCATGAGCGAAAAGGCATGCTGCATGGCAGGTTCCATACGCTCGAAGAAGTCGCCATCAAACATCATCCGGCTGATATCAAGCGACAAACCGATCTCTCTGCTGTTGCAAAGATATTTGTTAAAGCGATTCCATAATTCGTTTTTTACCATAGTGTTCCTCCAGGAGCGCTGGATCTGGCAGGAGACGCTTTTTGATTAACACTACTTGATCATATTGCCATCTTAACGGCAAATCCCCCCTAAGCCCCCTTCAAAAAGGGGGGATCTTAGAACCTCCCCCTTTGTAAAGGGGGAATGAGGGGGATTTGTTTTTGAATGTGACAAAGTAGAATTAATTATCTCAAAACATGGCTTGCCAAAACCTTCTGAACCTCGTAGATATTTAAGTCCTTATTGAACTTTTTCTCAATCGGTATCGCGTCACTGCCAATCCAGAGCTTCAACTCTGCGTTGAGATCGAAACTTTCCCCGGTCTGAACGCTGAACTTCGTAATTTTATTGTACGGTATTGAAAAATACTCTATCTGCTTGCCTGAAATGCCTTGGATCTCAATAAGAATCAACCTCTTGTTGGTGAACAGAAACTTATCTCTGAAAACTACAAAACCAGCCTCTATTATTTCACCATCAACAAGTAACTGCCCAAACTCAGTATGATATTTCTTGTTTTCCACTGATCCGGTATTCTTGGATTCTCCAGAAAAAAGTCCCATAGTTCATCACTCCAGTACCATGTTTTTGATATCGTTATATTTGTAATATTCAGTTATTTAGGGGGTGTTTTTGTGAGGAACTTCAGGTTAAAAGAAGGAGCAGGTAAAAGACCCGCTCCCGCGATAACTGCACTGCATTTACTCCTGGCATCTAGCTGAAGAGTTTTTTTTCCTCTTGAGAAAACATCCGGTCCAGATCGAGCAGAACCAGCAGCCGTTCCGACAGGTTGATCACACCGGAAATGCAGTCCTGATCGATTCCGCCACCCGCCACTGACGGTGAAGGCTGGATCTCGGTTCCGGAGATGCGGATGACCTCGGATACCGCGTCAACTATGAAGCCCATCAACTCGCCGGCGATATCCATGATCATGATGCGTGTATGGCTGCTATTTTCGGCTTCCATGAGTCCAAACTTCTTGCGCATGGAGATGATCGGGATAACCTTGCCGCGCAGGTTGATAATCCCTTCCACGTAATGGGGGGTATTGGGCATATGGGTGATGTTGTTCATGCGGATGATCTCTCGAACCTTGAGAACCTCTACGCCATACTCTTCCTTATCAAGATTGAAGCTTACCAACTGGATCAGCTCGCCGCCGGTATCATTTTTCTTCACTGCAACAAGTGCATTTGACATTTGAATTCTCCCTTACGCCAGTTTGAACTGGCCAACTATTTTGCGCAAATGTCCAGCCAGCGCAGAGAGTTGATTGGCGGCGGCAGCTGATTCCTGGGAACCGCTGGCGGTCTGTGCAACCACTTCGGTTATCTGCTGCATGTTGTTGGTGATCTCCGAGGTTGTGGCGGTCTGTTCTTCGGCGGCAGTGGCAACCTGGGCAATCTGGGTGGTTACCGAATTAATCTGCTCAAGTATCTGCTCAAGCGCCTTGCCGGAGTTTGCAGCTTTTTCACTCCCCTTGGCAACCTCGACAACACCCTCTTCCATGGCGATAACCGCACCCTTGGTCTCATGCTGGATGGCCTTGATCATCTCGCCGATTTCACGGGTCGCACGGGTAGTCCGTTCGGCCAGGGCACGCACCTCATCGGCGACAACCGCAAAACCGCGCCCCTGCTCACCGGCACGGGCAGCCTCAATAGCAGCATTCAGCGCCAGCAGGTTGGTCTGGTCGGCGATATCTTCAATCGTGCCTACGATCTCACCAATCTGGTCGGAACGGGCGCCCAGGCTTTCAACCGCGCGGGCGGAATTTTTAACCCGCTCGGCAATGCTGTTCATGACAGCAATGGTCTCGTCCACAACCCTGGCGCCGGAAACAGCAGCCGCGCTGGCCTGCTGTGAGCCTTCAGCGGCAAGCTGGCAGTTCTGGGCAATGTCACCGGAGGTAGTTGACATCTCCTCACCTGCCGTTGCAACGGTACCGGCTTGAGCAGCCACCTCTTCAACCCCGGTGGCCATCTGTTCGGCGGTTGAATGCAGTTCAGTGGCGGCTGAAGCCACCTCAACGGTTGCCTTGGAAATCTGGCTGATGATACCATGGAGTTTTTCAATAAAGGTGTTGAACCAGCGGCTAACCTCACCCAGTTCATCCTTTGAGCTGGCATCAAGGCGTTTGGTTAGATCTCCCTCACCTTGGGCTATGTCCTGGATCATTGAGCGCATTCTGCCGAGCGGGGCAGTGATGCTGCGGGTAATCAGCGCTGCGCAGACAATGGCGATCAGGATGGCGATGACACAGGAAACTGCAAGGCCTAAAACGGCTGATTTGTACGTTGCAACCGCTGTCTTGTAACTGTAATCAACCTGCTCTTTCTGATAAACCGACATGTCGAAGAACTTTATCAATAACTGATTCATCAGCGGGTTCGCAAGAAGCAACGCCTTGTCCGCTTCAGCCTGTTTCCCGGCCATAGCCAGTTCAAGAGCCTTGTTGTTGGCAGCTCCTGCCAGCTTGATTGCATCCTTAGCCTTTACAATAAGATCCCTGCCCTTCTCATCTGTTTCCAAATCTTCAAGTTTTTTTAACGCCTCACGATAATCAGTTCGTTCCTTTTCAATGGCGGCCCGTTCCGTAGCCCTGAATGCCGGATCCTCAACAGCAACGATTATTGCAATGGATCTGCCTACGCTCTGGAGCGAACCCAGGGCATCCAAGGAGGCTTGCATCTTGGTAAAGTTGCTCTTGGTTATACGATCTACCTGCTCCTGGAGTTTTCCGATCTGTACAAATGCAAATAGCGCCATAATCGCGATCAGCAACACCATACAGGCAAAACCAAGCCCCAGCCTTAAACCAATCTTCAGATTTTTCATATCCACTCCATCAATTAAAATTCCGCCAGGCAGAACAACAAGGCCCATCCCTGTTGTTGAAGCCAAAACGAGCATTAAACGGGTTTTCACACCGCTATTATATGTCTGTTACAGCAATGTTAGATATAATGATGGCCGTTGCCTGTGTCAAGTAATTTTTGCTAATAATTTCAACATATTAGCCACATTTAATAAATGATTTCAGCACAATTTATGTATAGCGACAACCGATATGATTTATTTTATAAAATACCATGCAGTGGCCCGTCTGGCGCTGCAAGTTCTTCAACCTTTTTCACAATATCAGGATCATCCTCCAGCGCCGGGGCATGAAAGGGTTTGATACGGGCGTCGATCACAAGCGCCCCTTCACATCCCCAATGCCTGCCTCGGGTGTCAGCCCCTATTCCATAGATATCCGTGGCCGGATTGGAACGGGTGAAGGTCACCCACAGGAAGTTATTCAGCGTAGCCGCAGTGAAACGGCTATCATCGCAGATCACGATCAGCGGGAAACCAACGAAGCAGTCCCGGTCCCCGTAAAAACGGCAGAATTCGTCAATAATCGTATCGCACTCCCCCCTCCCCTGCCAAGACTGCGGCCCCTGGATGGCCAGAACCCCAGGCATACAAACATCAGCGCCACCGAAGCCGGGCGGAAAATCAAGGCCGGTCGGTACCTGTACCAAGAGTTTGTGACGAACAGGTCCGGCAGCGGCGATAACAACCTTGGAACCTTCGTTCAGGCTGGTACCGCTGTAATCAAGGGTATCAATGGTAGTGGCGGTCTGGAAGTGCAGCCCCCTGCGCCAATCTGCCCGTTCCAGCACATGACCCAGAAACGCGGCAATATCGTGGGTATGCAGGCCAGGCGCATCCTCCTGGGCCGTGATGAACAGGTACTTGGCCAGGGAGAGCTGCCCCTGACCGAGGATGGCATTGGCGATGGTCAGCAGTTCCCGCGGCTGTCGCTCCGTGGCATATGGCACGTAGCGTTCACTCGCAATGGCCAACAGAAGCGGGTGTACACCA
>JBAYZR010000243.1:0-5830 GCA_041672425.1 Pedobacter sp.
GCAAGCAGGTCGGCTCCAAACGGGAGCAGTCGGAAACCGAGCTGCGGCATTCCTTGCGAAAGCTGCGCGACCATCGCACGAAAATGCAAACCACGGTCGATGACAGCAGCACGGATCACCACACCATGGTGAAGAAAAACGCCCTGAACAAGGTCCGGGAAATCGAGGATGAACTGGACAAAACGTTGCAGGACCCGCCGGAAGAGCGGACCGCGAAACTACAGAAGCTGCAGGAGAGGCTGGTGAGCAAATCCAGGGTCGAAACCGCACCGGACACGGTAAAGACCCCGACCATATCAACCATTGTGCGCCACCGTGAAGAATAATGGGTAGTGCCATGCAAATACTCAGGAGACGAAACATGAAGAAATCTGTCATTGCCGTTATGGCGCTCATGATGATCCTGATGTCAATGGTCACGGCCTTTGGTGCCGACAACGACACCGGCGAGACCCCGGAGATACAGTACAACATCACCACCGCGCCCGATTTGAACGCCAAGGCTGTAGTGCTCGCCACCCCGGTGAAGATCTACGAATACCTGCTCAACAACGCCGAGTATTCCCTGTACCACGGCTCCCGCAGCGGCTCCATCAATACGTTTCTCTCACTGCGCGGAAGCGACGTTGACCTTGCCTCGACGTTGATCGCCATGTACCGCTCACGCGGCATCCATGCCCGCTATGCGGTTGGCACGGTCCAGGTCGCGGCAGCCCAGGCCACCAACTGGCTGGGGGTGAAAAACCTGGATCTGGCGGTCAGCATCATGAAGGACCAAGGGATTCAGGGTGTCTCCCTCAGCACCGACCGCTCCTATGTTTCATTCGAGCATGTCTGGGTGGAAGCCCAGCTGCCGTACGGTCAATACCGGGGCGCCGGCCAGGATGCTACAAACACCACCTGTACTTCGGCGAGCAATTGCCGCTGGGTGGCGCTTGACCCTTCATTCAAGCAGAAAGTGTACAACGACCAGGGAATAGACCCTTACAGCGCACTTTCGTTCGACTACACGAGCTACTACAACGCCATCAAGAACAGCGATGCGACCCGTATGAACAAAAATCCGCAGGAGATCTACGAAGAACAGATTCTCACCTGGCTCCGGACGAATTACCCCGGCAAGACCCTCAATGACGTGGCCTACATGGGCGAGATCATCACCCAGGACAACCTGATCCTCCCTGCATCGCTCCCTTACACTGTTGTCGGGACGCCCCGGCGTTACAACTCCGTTGCCGATCATGATGCGGTGGTAGGAGTGAATAATCCCGACAAGCAAAAGTGGAAAAAGAATGTCATCGTTCAATTCAATATATATCAGTCTTCCAGCAATATGGTAAACGGCTCGGGCGGTACGTTTTCTCTGGTTGATGCAAGCACAAAAAGCCTGACAGTCAGCTATGACCACAACTTGAGTAGTCTGGTGATACAGATGGATGGGAATATTGTTGCCACTGTCGTTGACGGCCAAAACAATCCAATTAATATGTTGCCCGACACTCCATTTGATATTGTTTTAACCATGGATGGCGCACCTGGCGCCACTCAAAGTGACACTGGCATTCAGATCGATGCTTCTTATTCAAATTGCAAAGCAGGCGGATATTACCTGATTGCGACTGGTGGAGAGACTTCCAATTGGTCACAGGTCCATCGAGCGGCCAGCAAGTTACTTCAGGCCAACCAAGATTACAAAATTGTTAATAACAGCGCGGGAGTTCCGTATGTTGACCTGAATAAGAACGGAATAATTGACGCAGGAGAGCCGCTCCTGCTGGATTACAAACCGGCAATGGATGCCTTGTCCGGGGGACTTCTTCAGGTGGCTGCCATGCAGTATTTCACCAAATATCGTGAAAGCATTGAACGCGTTGATTTGCTGAACAAGACAAAAACGCCTATCGTTGGGTTGTTGGGGGTAATCAGTTCTGTTAATGATGTTGAATATATCGACGGCACATCTTTTTCCGTACTTCCCGGCGGGCTTCTTATCGACATGAAAGGTGCGCGGTTGAGTGGGATATGGAGGATTGATCAGCCGGCTACGTGGTCGGATTCTACTTTCCTGCTCAACGGTCACATTGGGTCTTCGTTGGAGCACGAGATATGGCAGGAATTGACGGGGTACGATGCGGTGTCCACCGTCCGGGGCATACAGATGGCTTTGGCCGACGGGGCAACGCTTCTGAACCCGAAAAAAAATGCTACAGCGGACACCTTACCAGCAATGTACCCGCAACTTGGTTTTTCCACGACCCCGCCAATAAACGCGCTTACTTACGACTTGAAAAGCTATAATACCGGGTATGCGGGGTGGTACTTTCCAAGTCAGTTGGACAAGGCGATTCGGGTATACCAGCAGCAATATCTGAATAATTCCATGGAGGTGCTCAAGAAAAGTGTCGATGCGTCAACGTCGGCACTGCGGAAGAAATTCTCAATTTACCCCTACACTGCTACGTTCAATTTCACCAACATCATAGACAGCTACTGTGCAAACCTTTACGACCTATATTGGAATACCAGTAACACTGTCACCAATTGGAACACCGACCGATTTTTAAGGTTCATTCATTATCCCGACGACACTTTCAAGGGGGTAATTTCAGGCACCTATTATGACTTCAGGGAACCTGTCGGTTCTCTGGGGGACGGAACTAACGGATCCCTATGGAAAGCATTCGCGGAAAACTTTTATTCTTTCTATCTGCAAAACAAAGATTTCATTGACTTTTTCGATATCCGAAAAGGATATAACGAATCAGAATATGTGTTTCGCAAATCAAGTTCCATTGGCGCGACTGCCTATGACGTCGAGGCTGTTGCCGATCTCCGTAACGATCTATACCTGCGTGACGTTAGTCAAGGTTGGGTTGAATACCTCCTCCCCTCGACGCAAACAACCGGCAGCTCGTATCGTTTCATGGTAGACCTCCGCAAGTTCTATCAGACAAGTCCTGCACGATTGGTAGCCCTGTCTTTTGAGATAAAGAACAACAGCTTCTCCGCAGGAGGCGGTTATGTCCCGGCTAACGGTACCCTGCTTCAGCAGGCAACCTCAACTACGCAAGGCGCAACGTCCAACATCCTCCCGACCTTCAACAACGCTGTCTTTACCAACCAGAACAACATAGCGCAGACAAACAACGACGTCATCAAGACCCCCTCCACCGCTGATCCGGTGAGCACCGTCACCGGCAACAACTACCACGACGAAACCGACTTCACCATTAAGGGCCGCAGGGTGAACATCGCTTTCACCCGCACCTACAACTCCGTTCCCGCAAGCACCAAGGCGGACGGCCCACTCGGTTTCGGCTGGACCCACTCCTACAACATGCGGCTCAAATCAAACGACTACGGCTCCTGCCCCAACTGCACCACCGTCCAGGCTGCCGAGAACGGCAACAACAAGACCTCCTCCATCACCTACACCGATGAACGGGGCGGCGAGCACAACTATCTCGTCAACGAGACCACCTATGCGGTAACGCCCCCGAGCGGCGAGTTCGACACCCTGGCGCTGGACACCCCAAGTGCGGGCTACTACACCATTACCTTCAGAAACGGTGTGAAGTACATCTTCCAGGGAACGAACCTCAAGACTGCGCCCGGCAACACGGCAAAGCTCACGCAGATCGCGGACCCCTACGGCAATCAGCTCAACTTCACCTATACCAACGGCAATCTGACCGCCATCACCGACAACCTCGCCCTTTCAGGCCGCACCGGGCTGGTCATCACCTACTGGCCAAGCACGATCCACATCAAGGAGATCACCGACTGGTCTGGGCGAAAATGGAGCTACGCCTACGATGGCAACAATAACCTGCAATCGGTGACAAACCCAATCCCCAAGACCATCCAGTACACCTATCATCCTGGCGCCCACAACCTGAATGAGGTTATCTTGCCCGAAACCAGAAGCGGCCAGACGGTCAAAACCGCCTTCAAGTACTACCAGAACGGCAAGACTTTCAACTACTCCAACAGCCTCGGCCACACCGAGACCATGGATTACGACCTTTACCGCAAAAGCACCAGGGTCACCGACCCGCGCGGCTTCATCCGCGAATACGAGTACGACCAGAACGGACTCATGACCAAGCTCACCGAACCGGACAACGCCATCTTGCAGTTCGACAACAGCGCCGACTTTCTGCGCTATAAGAAGACCGACGGACTCGGTTACACCAGCACCTATTCCTACCGGGCAGACCATGCCGCCAGCGGGGCGAGCGACACAGGCGGTAACGTGACCCAGGAGACGGACCCCCTGACCAACACCCTGCAATATAGCTACGGCATCTACGACCAGATCACCACTGTAAAGGACAAAAACGGCAACACCCGCACCATGGCCTATTACACTTCCTCCAACCCCGCCACCGGCGCGGTTGCCGGCAAGCTGCAAAGCATCACTCTCGGCACGCTTAACGGCACAGCCAACGTGCTGCTCAGGAGCTACACCTACAACCCGGACGGCACGGTCAAGCAGATGGTGGAACAGATCGACCCGGCCAATTCCGCCCGCAAGCGGATCACCGACTACACCTGGCAGAACAACGGGCTAAACCTTTACAGTATGGTGGTGTCCGGCTCCGGACAATTGAGCCAGATCGCCTACGGCTATGACAGCCTGGGGCGCAAGACCACTGAGACCGTCTGGCGAAGAAATACCCCCTCCGACCCGACACTCATCTCCCTCACCACCACCTACACCTACGATGCCCTCGACCGGGTAACGAGGATCACCGACCATCTCGGCAACATTATAGAGACCGTCTATGACGGCAACGGCAAGGTGCAGAGAATCAACGGCTATTACAAGAAGCCTGACAACTCCTACGACACGAGGGTCATCAACAGCCGTACCTACGACGCCGCCGACCGGCTCGTTACTGATACCGACATTTACAACAACGTCACCACCTATGCCTACGACGAAGCCGGGAACCTGATCCATGTCACCGACGCCAACGGTCATGTGACCAGATACGAATACGATCCGATGAATCGGAGAACCGCAGTCATCGATGCCAACGGCTACAAGTCAACCACAGTCTATGATCTGGCAGGGCATCCGGTGCAGGCAATAAACCCGCTTGGCAAGATCATCACTACCGTTTATGACGCGCTTGACAGGCCGGTCACCCTAACCGATTCCCTGACCTATCAGACCACCTTCGGCTACGACACCAACAGCAACGTCACCAAAATGACCGACGCCAACGCGAATAACAACCCGTCACTGAAAAACAGCTACGGCGCAACTCTATACAAGACCTACGACGAGCTGAACCGGGTAAAGAGCGAGACAGACGCACTGAATGGTGTAACCGCCTATACCTATGATCTCCTCGGCAACATCACCTCCATAACCGATGCCGAGAGCCGCGTCACATACTTCGATTACGACGACCTGGGACGACTCATAAGGGTTCGCGATCCTCTGTATCCGGCAACCAATAAAGCGACGACCTTCACTTACTACGAAACCGGCGATGTTCTCACCAGAACGAAAAGAAGCGGGGCAACCACCACCTACACCCTGGACTCGCTGAACCGGCTGACCCAGGCCCTGTACTCCTCCACGGCGGGCAATATCACTGAATCCACCGTCTACGACATCTACGGCAACAAATACACCGTGTCGAATCCCGACGTCATGTACACCTATGCCTACGACCTCAAGAACCGCCCGACGCTCAAGATGGACAGCCGACAAGGGAAGTTCCTCCAGTACAGTTACGACAATGTCGGCAACATAGGCACCAAGACCAACTACGACGGCAGCACCACCGAATACCGCTACGACAGTGCCAACAAG
>JBAYZR010000244.1:0-5781 GCA_041672425.1 Pedobacter sp.
AGGATCCTGACGGAGCAGAAGATCGATGCCGTGGTTCATTTTGCGGCTGAATCCCATGTGGATCGCTCCATCACCGGGCCGGAGATCTTTGTGCGCACCAACGTGCTGGGCAGCCAGATCCTGCTGGAGGAAAGCCGCAGGCATTGGCAGTCGGAAATAGTGCCTGATTTCCGTTTTTTCCAGATTTCCACCGATGAGGTCTATGGTTCATTGGGTGATAGCGGCTATTTTACCGAAGAGACACCGTTGGCCGCCAATTCACCCTATTCGGCCAGCAAGGCAGGAGCAGACCTGCTGGTTCGGGCCTACCACGAAACCTTCGGCATGCCGACCCTTAACACCCGTTGCTCCAATAACTACGGCCCCTATCATTTTCCCGAGAAGCTGATACCGTTAATGATACACAACATTATCAATAAAAAGCCGCTGCCGGTATATGGTGATGGTTTTAACGTGCGTGACTGGCTGCATGTGCATGACCATGCCGTAGCGATTGAGGTTGTGCTGAAAACCGCGGCGCCCGGATCGGTTTATAACATCGGTGGCAACAACGAGTGGAAGAATATCGATATCGTCAATCTTGTGTGTGATCTGCTGGATGGACGGCTTGGGCGGGCAGCCGGTGAGAATCGGCAACTGATCACCTTTGTCAAGGATCGTCCCGGCCATGACCGGCGCTACGCCATCGACGCCTCCCGGCTCAACCAGAACCTGGGCTGGGCGCCGGCTTATACCTTTGAACAGGGGATCGCCGAGACCATTGACTGGTATCTGGCAAACCAGGAATGGGTGATAGAGATTACCTCCGGAGCCTATCGCAAATATTACGCTGATCAATATGGAGAACTATCATGATTGTTGTTGTGGGCGCTGATGGAATGCTCGGCAAGGACCTGATGGCCCTTTTGGGTGAAGGCAGCCGGGGTGTCGATATCGCTGATATCGACATTACTTCGCATGAATCCGTTGAACGGACGCTGACGGCGTTGCATCCGTCCGTGGTGATCAACTGTGCCGCCTATACCGATGTGGACGGATGCGAGACAAATGTGGATACAGCCATGCAGGTCAATGGCGAAGGGGTGGCGTATCTGGCCATGGTAACCCGTGAACTGGGGGCCAGACTGGTACAGATCAGTACGGATTATATCTTTGACGGCAGCAAGGGGAGCCCCTGTCTGGAAGATGATCCGCCCCATCCTCTGAGCATCTACGGCGAATCCAAGCTGACCGGCGAGATGAATACGGCCTTCAATCCCGACCACCTTATCGTGCGCACCCAGTGGCTGTATGGTTTGCATGGCAAGAACTTCGTCGAAACCATGCTGCGCATGGGGGGTGAAAAGGACGAACTGACCGTGGTGGATGACCAGATCGGCTCACCCACCTGGACCGTAGATCTGGCCAGGGCTATTATTGCTTTGATCGAGAAGGGGCGCCATGGGATCTATCATGCCGCAAATGCAGGCTTCTGCTCATGGAACGGGTTTGCAAAGGCGATCTTTGAGGAGGCTGGTTTGGCTGTGAAGGTCAATCCGATGACAACGGAAGAGCTTGGCCGACCTGCCCGGAGGCCGCTCTATTCAACACTTGATTGCAGCAAATTGAAGGTGGATACCGGTGTTAGTCTGCAACCGTGGCGCGACGCTTTGAGGTCGTATCTGAAAATACGTAATACTTGATAAGAAAGGAACTATAATGGAACGTGGAGAACGTCCTTGGGGCTCGTATTCAGTGCTTGACGAGAACACCAGTTATAAAATAAAGCGCATAGAGGTTACACCTGGAGAACGGCTGTCATTACAGAAGCATCATCATCGCAGCGAGCACTGGATAGTGGTTTCCGGCACAGCTTTGGTTACCTGTGGTGTGGAAAAACAGGTTGTCAATGTTAATGAATCAACCTTTATCCCGATCGGTCAAAATCATCGGCTTGAAAACCCGGGCAAGATCCCGCTGGTGATCATCGAGGTGCAGAGCGGCGAATATCTGGGAGAAGACGATATCGTTCGTTTTGATGACGATTATAACCGTTGCGAAATTCCCAATGAAGCCTGATACAGTCGCCATGCATACCTGCAAACAGCGCTTGTTGAAACATTTGCTCATACTGTTTCTTTTTGCGTTACTGACAGGTTGCGCAGCTACTTCCACCACGGTTATGGATGAAGAGCTGGTTACCAATCCAAAACCGATGTCGTCCTACAAGTCTCTGATTATCCGTAAGTTTGATTTAAAGCGTGAACTTTACAGCGATGTTCCTGAATCCGGAATGGGTTCACAGGAGCGTCGATACTCCCAGGTTCCGGACAAACTTGCCGAGCAGATCCTGCGTTATGTCAAGGCGAAGCGCATCTACAAAGAGGTCTCTCTGGATGGCGCCACATCTGCCGACTCTCTGATTCTGAAGGGTAAATTTACCAAGATGGGGCGTTTCAGAATCTCTCTGGAAGCTGTTCTTCTGGAGGGAACTTCCGGGCAGGAAGTAGCCTATTGCAGACAAACATTGTGGGACGTGTTCGACACAACAGAAGGTATTGGCCGCCTGGGGCGTGATGTGGCTGATTTCATAGATCGAATCCAGTACAAGTAACGGAGGCAGCAGTGTATATCGTAATCCTTGCAGGTGGTTCGGGAACCCGTTTCTGGCCGTTATCACGCGTTGCTCGACCCAAACAGCTGATCTCCATCACCGGTGACCGGACGATGCTTCAGCGGACTGTTGAGCGGGTATTACCACTCAATCCCAAGCGCATTATAATTATCACCAATACCCTTCAGGCCACGGAGACCGAGCGCCAAGTCGCCGGATACCATGGAATCCCCATTGATGTGATTGCCGAGCCTTTTGGGAGAAATACTGCCCCTGCCATTGGTCTGGCCGCCACCATTATCGCCGCGCATGATCCAAACGGCGTCATGGTGGTTTTACCTGCGGATCATTTTATCAGGGACGAAGATGCCCTCAGAGAAATCCTGGTTTTTGCCAGCCATGCTGCTCATAATGGTTATCTTGTGACCCTCGGTATCGTACCGACCCGTCCCGAGACCGGTTACGGCTACATTGAGGCAGAAGTGGAACTACGCGGTATCGGGCCATTTCCGGTCAGGCGTTTTGTAGAAAAGCCCCCTCTGGAAGATGCTGTCCGTTACCTGGATGATGGTAATTACTTCTGGAACAGCGGCATGTTCCTGTGGCGCGCCGACACGATCCTGGCTGAGATTGCTTGTCACTTGCCTGACCTGGCCAGTTCCCTGGCAACAATTTCCTTTACAGGCGATGTCTGGGAGATTTCGGATTTGAACAGTCAGATAGAGGCTGCCTACAAAAATATAGAAAGCATTTCAATAGATTATGGCGTTATGGAGCAATCGGACAAGGTTCAGGTAGTACCGGTTGAAATGGGATGGAGTGATGTGGGGAGCTGGAGCGCCCTGCCCGAGGTTGTTGTGCCGGATAGCGCCGGCATGATTTGTATCAACGCAGTTGAGCAGGTTTTCATCGACTCATCTGATTGCCTGATCTACACGGACAACAAAGTAGTGGCAACAGTCGGGGCGCATGGACTGATTGTTGTCTCGACCCCAGATGCCTTGCTGATTTGTGACAGGGAGCGTGCTCAGGATGTCAAAAAGGTGGTTGAAGAACTTGCAAAAAGAGGCAGCAGTTGTCTGTAACTCCAAGATGACACTAATTTTTGCCCAGACCTGGCAGGTTTTAAAAATCTGTCAGGTCTGTTATGTACGAATATCACCGTTTTTTTTGCATAAGTTGTCAACCTGGATCTTTGATTTGGTTGACCATTGGAAGTGTCATGCATACCACGATACAGGACGAACTTAAACAGATAGAAGAGCGAGGTCTGTTACGTACAACTCGACTCATTCATGGCCGCCAGTCAGCACGGGTTATGCTGGACGGACGTGAGGTTCTCATGTTGTGCTCCAACAACTATCTGGGGCTCGCCGACCATCCTGCCCTAAGCCGGGCTTCTGTCATAGCTGTAGAGCATTTCGGCACATCCAGCGGCGCATCCCGGCTTGTTTCCGGTACCATGGAGTTGCATGAACTGTTGGAGACCGAGCTTGCCGGATTTAAGCAGACCAGGGCAGCTCTGGTCTTTAACAGCGGCTATGCTGCCAATACCGGCGTCATCGCGGCACTGGCCGGACGTGGCGACGTCATTTTCTCTGATCGCCTCAACCATGCCAGTATTGTTGATGGCGCCTTGCTGTCCGGCGCCAGATTGGTACGCTATCCTCATAATGATGCTGCTGCCCTGGATCGGCTTATGAAAAAACATCGCGGGACAGGGCGATGCTTGCTGGTCACGGATGGCGTCTTCAGCATGGATGGTGACATTGCGCCTCTTGAACAACTGGTTGAACTGAAAACCAGGCACGATGCAATCCTCATGGTTGATGATGCCCATGCCAGCGGGGTACTTGGCCTGCAGGGAAGGGGGAGCGCGGAATTACTGGGTGTGATGGGAGAGATCGATATCCATATGGGCACCTTTGGCAAGGCCTTGGGGAGCTTCGGCGCTTATGTGGCGCTCCCTCAAGAGCTGCGAAAACTACTGATCAACCGGGCGCGCAGCTTTATATTTTCAACCTCGCTCCCCCCATCTGTGCTGGGCGCATCTCTGGCTGCGCTTGAACTGGTTCAGTCATCGGAAGGAAGGGTGCTCCGCGAGCAATTGTTGTCCAATGCGGCTTTGTTCAAAGGGTTGCTCCGGGATGCCGGTTTTTCTGTTGGCACGGGCACAACCCAGATCGTGCCGCTCATGTCGACTGATGCCGAGGTGACCATGCGTTTTTCAGAGCTGCTACTGGAAGAAGGAATATTTGCACAAGGAATACGTCCGCCAACAGTGCCGACAGGCGCATGCCGACTTCGCTGTACAGTCATGGCCACACATACTGAAGAAGATCTGGTGTGGGCAGCAGAGCGCATCACGATTGTCGGCAGACGACTGGGGATCGTCTGATGCCGTGGTACAACAACATAAACGGCGACAGACTCTGGTACGAGGAGCGAGGCTCGGGGCCGACCATTATGCTGATCCATGGCTGGTGCATGTCATCTACAGTGTGGCAGCTCCAACTCGAAAGCCTGTCACGCTCATTCCGGGTCATTGCGCCTGATTTGCGGGGCCATGGCCGATCAGCGCACTCTTGCAAGGGTTACGGAATAGATGCATATATTGACGATATTTCAGCGCTATACAATGAATTGGATCTGAATGATACGTTGCTGGTGGGCTGGTCGCTGGGCGCCCAGATTGTTATGCGGTCTTTTACGCGGCTTCGTGAAAAAGTGGCAGGTGTGGGGTTTATCTCCGGAACCCCGCGCTTTACCGCAACAGAGGATTTCCCCTGCGCATTGAGTATTGTCGAGGCTGATGGAATGGCTGTCAAGCTGCGCCGCAACAGGGCAAGGGCATTGGAGGGTTTTGTTGTCCGCATGTTTGCTCCTGAAGAGTTGGATGACCCAATTTTGTCTGCGCGGATTTTTGAGCTGCTTGGTACAATTCCGGTACCCGAAACCAGTATTGCCCTACAGAGCCTCCAGGCGTTGGTGGAGGCGGACATGCGGCGCATACTACCTTGTATTGACGTTCCGGCACTGATAATCAACGGAGACCAAGACGTGATCTGCTTGCCTGGGGCATCTGAATATATGGCGCAGATCATACTGAATAGTCAGCATATTGTCATGCAGGGATGCGGTCATACACCATTTCTTACCCGGAGCATGGCGTTTGACATGGCTCTTAG
>JBAYZR010000245.1:0-5777 GCA_041672425.1 Pedobacter sp.
CTAAATAACTTCGAAAGTTATTTGCCTCGCCAAGTGTTACGTTTGTGTAACAAAGTCGTTTACTTGTTGTTTTGAGCAGATTCTAGTCTATAATTTGCCGACATAACCAATCCGTTTTAGGAGGACATCATGATTTTGTATGTTATGCGGCATGCCGAAGCGGTTGAGGGAACCGACACCTTGCAGGACGAGTGGCGCTACCTCACTGAAAAAGGAAGGGCGGCGGCGAAAAAAGTGAGTTTAGCCATCTCCAGGTATGGTCGCAAACCGCGTCTGGTTATTACCAGCCCCCTCACCCGTGCAGTGCAGACTGCCGAGATAATGGCCAGAGAGGCCTGTCGAAAAAACGTGGTCGTCGCCAGTACCCTACTCATGCCTGGCGCTGACAACAATGATCTGTTAACGCAGTTAAAGGAGGCTAAGGATGCCAAGCGTGTCATGCTGGTTGGCCACGAACCGCAGCTGGGTTGTTTGGTGGCAACGTTGCTTGGTCGCGAGGATGAGTCCATCGCAATGAAAAAAGGCGCCTGTGTTGCTTTGGAACTTGATCCGTACCAAAATGAGAAACCAGCCACTTTTCTCTGGTATCTGACGCCGGGCAAAAAACCGCTCATGTCGTTCAAAAAGGCCTTTCCAAAAGAATAAGGGAGCCGGAAAAAACAAATATACCGTTTTACACCCCGTCTTCAGGCCGTCTTTGCCGCCCCTTCAATCGCAAAATCCTCAACTTAGCCCTGCTACGCCTGCGGTTTTGCTCAATCAGGAACGACAAATTCGACCTAAATCCGTGCGCAAAACTTGGTATATCAGTTTATTCCGACTCCCTGAAAAAATGAAAAGACCAAAGTCTATCCTTGATAAACCGGATAAGAGAATATATGAAAAAATCGCGCATCGCCGCAATCGATATCGGCAGCAACTCCATCCGCTGCATCATTGCAGAGACATCCAAAGACGGCAAGATCAAGATAATGGATGATGAGAAGGCAACGGTGCGCCTGGGGGAGAAACTGGCCTTGACCGGAGTGATCTCTGCTGAGGCCTCAAACCGCGCTATTGAAGCGATCCGACGTTTTAGAAAGCTTGTGACAGGATTGAATGTGGAAGCGGTCGAGGCAGTTGCCACCAGCGCCGTCAGAACGGCAACCAACGGTAAGGAACTGCTGGCAACACTTTCGCAGGAACTGGGACACGAGATCCGGATCATTTCCGGGGAAGAAGAAGCCGAACTGACAGCCACATCCGCCCTGGCCAACTTCGACATGTACGGGAAACGCTATGCCATGATCGATATCGGCGGAGGAAGCGTTGAAATCATTTCGGCATGTGGAAACCATGTTGAAGAATTCTATTCCATCAACCTTGGCGCGGTTGTCATGACCGACCGTTTTCTGCTGAGCGACCCCATTGCCGAGGAAGAGTTGCGGAAGCTGCAACGTCATATCAGGGCCAGCCTCAAGCGTACCTTTGCCGGCAAAAAGATTTCCGTTGATTCCTTGATCGGCTCGGGTGGCACCCTGACCGCACTGGGCTACATGGCCATGCAGATGCGCAAGGACAACTACGTATCCATTCATGGTTATGAGGTGCTCCGTTCAGAAGTTGTCCATCTGCTTGCCATGCTGATCCGCAAGGATCTGAAAGGACGCCGGATAATACCAGGGCTGAACCAGGACCGGGCAGATATAATCGTAGCCGGCGTGGTAGTGATCGACGAACTGATGCGTTTTCTTGATGCCAATCGGATACTGGTCAACGAAAGGGGCATCCGCGAGGGTCTGCTCATCAGGGCGGTCAAACGGCTCGGTTTTGCTGAAGGAAGCAGCAGTTCGCCAACATGGAGAGACGCTGTCACTGACTTTGCGCACTCATGTCATGTTGAAGAACCCCATGCCCTGCACGTAGCCTCCATGGCTCTCTCTATTTTTGATGCAATGGCGCTTACTTTTGGATTGAAAAAGCCGGAGAGAAAACTGCTGGAAGCGGCGGCCATTCTCCATGACAGCGGATATTTCATCAGTTACGGCAGCCATCACAAACACTCCTACCATCTCATCCGCCACGCCGAGCTGTTCGGCTTCACCCCGCGTGAACGGGAACTGATTGCACAGATTGCGCGATATCACCGAAAGTCACTCCCCAAACGAAAGCATGAAGCGTTCCAGAGACTGAATGCAAAGGATCAGGTAACAGTGGCCCGTCTTGGCGGCATTCTGCGTATGGCCGATGGCCTTGACCGTCGCCGAAACGGGGTGATTCAAGAGGTTTCCTGTCTGGTTGGCGGCACAACAGTTACGATACACCTGAATGCGAAGGAAGACATCTCGGTAGAGATTTTTGGCGCCAACGCAAAAAAAGACCTGTTTGAAAAGGCCTTTGAAGCGGCAGTGGTTTTTGAAATAAACTGACGGCAGCCCGACCGCTGATCTCGGTTTTTGGTTACACATTCATGGGTCAGATTCCAACAACCACATATCTTTTGGCGCCTGTGTAATAACAACCCACATTTAACAATCCCTCCATAAAACTGTCACAATCTCTTTGCCCACTTGTAACGCACCCTCTCGTTAAATCAGTGTAAATTCATTTTTAATCTAAATCCAGTAAATCTGTTCCTCTCTGCATGGCTCTGAAGGAGAATCTGCCGTATGTTTGACACAATCAACAAAGCCTTTTCCTCACTCCATATAAGTCTCACCCCGGTCAGGATTGTGCTGTTGTATGCGATTGTCGGGAGCGGGTGGATATTGTTCTCCGATTTTGCGGCAGCCTTGTTTGTCAAGGATCTGCACCAGTTTAAACATCTTGCTATTGTGAAAGGCATTCTGTTCATCTTGGTAACTGCCGGTCTGCTACAGCTGTTGATCCGCTTTTATACCAGGCAACTCCGCTCATCGCAGGAAACGTTTCATCTGGCCGAGCAGGAGATTGAGAAGCTGGCCTGTTACGACAATGAGACCGGCCTTCCCAACCACAACCTCCTGTTGGACCGTTTGAATCAGGTAATAGCCTTTAACAGACGCAAACGAAAAAACACGGCGGTTATCTATATCAGCCTGACCGGATTCAAGGCTGTTGTCGATGTGTGTGGTCATGGTGGCGGGTGCGAGGCGCTGCGAGTCATTGCCGAACGTCTTGCTTTGACAGTACGTGAATACGACACGGTTGCCCGCATCCATCGCGATGAATTCGTCCTGGTACTGGGGGGTACCGTACTGGAAGGTGATGTCGCCTCCATCCTGATCAAATTACAAAAAGTATTCTCCGAGCCGCTCCGTCTGGGTAGTGACGACACAATCATTCCGGCCTGTTTCGGCATTGCCTGTTTTCCGACAGACGGCGAGACCAGTGATCTGCTACTGCAACATGCCCATATTGCCATGAATCAGGCACGGCAGAGTGGTGTGACGTTCCAGTATTATTCCGAAGCGCTCAATAACAAGGCTGTGGAGCACCACAGTATTGGGACTGGCCTGCTGCGGGCATTGGAAGAGGACGAATTTTTTCTCTGCTATCAACCCAAGATGGACATCAACGGCAAGGATATCATCGGCATGGAGGCGCTTGTACGCTGGCAGCGACCCGGCCAGGGCATTATCCCGCCTGACAGGTTTATTCCTGTGGCAGAAGAGAACGGCCTGATCGTGCGTCTGGGAACATACGTGCTGCGAGAGGCCTGCCGACAGAACAGGGCTTGGCAGGATGCAGGCCTGCCGAAGCTCAAGGTCTCCGTAAATCTCTCTGCCCGCCAACTGCGTGAGAACGCCTTTGTCTCTTTGGTCATGCAGATACTTGCTGAAACCGGACTGGATCCGCACTATCTCGAACTGGAGCTGACCGAAAGCGCATTTATGTGCGATTCCAGCAATACGATCTGCAAACTCCTTCGCCTGAAAGAGCTGGGCATCAGCATTTCGGTGGATGACTTTGGCACCGGCTACTCTTCGCTTTCCTATCTCAAGCAACTGCCGATCGACACGATCAAGGTGGACCGCTCGTTTGTACGGGACATTGTCAATGACACTGACGATGCGGCGATCGTGGATGCCATTGTTGCCATGGCTCACGCGCTGAAACTGAATGTGATTGCCGAAGGGGTGGAGACATTGGAACAGCTTGATTTTCTCCGCCAGCGCAAATGCCAGCAGGTACAGGGGTACTATTTTGCCCGACCGCTCGACCCCCGGCAGTTTGAGGCCTTTATCGCCCAAGGGATCTCTATCGGAGATATCTCCATTTCCACTCCTGATGCGTCTCCCGTACCGGTCACATTAAACAGACTTTCCTGCATGGAAGCGCCTCTTCAACCTGATACAGGCAGCTACCCGATAACCGCAGCCGTTATTGCAGAGTATATCGGCGACATTTCCATCCAGGTATTGCCTGCTCACCCGGGTGACAACCTGGTTACAGTTCTCAAGCGATTTCAGAGCGACCCGACCCTGCTGGTGTTGCCGGTGGTGAATGATGGTTGCGCAGTCGGTATCATCAACCGTTCCACATTTCTGGAAGAGCATGTCATCGGCATGAACGGCTTTGCCTTCCATATCAACCATTCAAGGAAGATGCGCGACCTGATGGCGCCGGTCAGGCTGGAATTCGAAGCGGATGCGGGAATCCGGGAGGTTGCCCAGGCTATCCAGTCACAGGAGGTGGATATCCGGGTGGACAACATCTGTATCAGCAAGCGCGGCATCTATTACGGGGTCGTGAATGTCAACCGCTTCATAAGCGCCATTACCGATATCAACCTGACGCTGGCAAAAAGCGCCAACCCCCTGACCGGGCTGCCGGGTAACAATAGCATCCAGCGTGAGATAAACGAGCGGCTCCTGACAGGAGAGGGTTTCGACATTGCCTACATCGACATCGATAACTTCAAACCGTTCAACGATTATTACGGATTTCAGCGAGGTGACGTGGTCATCAAGGCAATAGGAGAGATCATCATCGGTGTGGCGCAGTCGCTGGCCGCAGGGTTTTCCTGCTTTTGCGGACATATCGGGGGTGACGATTTCATTGTCATTACAGGCGCCCATCACGCAGAATACGTCTCGTCCCAGGTGATCATGGCGCTTGAAGAACATCTGCCTCTGTTCCACGGGGAAAAGGATTTTGCCGCAGGTTGCTACAGCGCCATAAACCGCAAGGGGGAACAGGAGACATTCGGACTGCTCTCCATCTCCATCGGTATCGTCAACACCCGCCTGACGCCGGTCAGCTCATATGCCCAATTGGCATCGATCTCCACCGATGTCAAGAAGGCTGCCAAGAAACTGCCGGGATCATCGGTTGTGATCAATCGCAGGATAAGTGATGAGTACTGAACCAGGGTAATCCCAACATTCGCGCTGCCAAGTGCAAAGTAGCTTTTTGTTACACATTCGACACGCCGAAATTACAAAGTGTTACGACATTGTATCGACTGAGTAAAAATATTGTTAATGAAAGTTATTAGCTTGCATTTAGTATTTTGTTGCTGTAGTCACGCAATCAATAAAAAAATTTATTTATCTGTTTTTAATTTTACTTGAGAAAATGGATACTTTGCTGACCTGATTTGGATCAGGGATCAGGAAGTCCGCAGCGGGTGATTCATCGTCCTGCTGTGGGCTTTTTTTGTTTCAAATCGGGTCATTCCGGCCATAAGGAGGTATATCGTGTCTCTCATATTGCGCATGCTCACGGTATTGACAATGGGGGCGATCTTCGCCGCACAGGCCCAGGCTGCTACCCAGGCCCAGATCGACCAAGCCAGGGCCAAAGGACTCGCTTGG
>JBAYZR010000246.1:0-5769 GCA_041672425.1 Pedobacter sp.
ACTACCCCCCCTCGTACATGCGGGCCATTGGCATCAAATGGCTGGCCAGCATGGTCTATCCAGAACGGTTCAAGACCACTATGGAGCGTGAGGTTGAGCAGTTCTTTCACTTGTTCTTTAACGTCAGGCTGAGTCGCAGCCAGATTACCTCGCTGCTCACTACTGGGCAGGGAAAACGGAGCAGACAATGAATCCACCCAAACTGGCCATGGCAGACGGCCTGGGCAGCGACTACCCCCCTGTTGCTGAACTTGATCTGTACGGTCTGTTACCCTGCATGCTGAAAGTCCCGCTGGAAACGGAATTCAACCGGTTGATGCAGGAACGGGGAACCTCCGGGGCCTGCTGTTTTGACTGGCAGGACAACCTTGGACTGATGCAAGCCGTATCGGAAGGGGTGGGACCGGATCAGCTGCCTCCGGTCATGATCTGGGTTGGCAATGGTGCCCTGTTCAACCGGAATTTTATGCAGCAGCATCTGTTAAACGGCAGGTATCGCAGCATCAGTGAGCCAACGGTGAATGACGTTCTGGCTTCGCATGGGCTGATTGACCCTCATAAGAACTTTACCATGCTGGCCACCGATGCAGTGGTGCTTGTTGCAGACTTGAAATTGGTGGGGAACCTACAGTTGCCGCAATGCTGGAGCGATTTTCTGGAGCCGGAATACGCCGATACACTGTCGCTTTGCGGTCGCCATGAGAGCGAAGGCTTCAGCCCGCCGATGTTGCTTGCCATGCAGCAGTCGCACGGTTTTGACGGCTTGCGCCGTTTTGCGCGGGCAGTGGGTGGCGCGTGCCATCCGGCCCAGATGTCCAAGCTGGCTGGACGTGGCAAACCTGAAGGATTTCCCTTTAATGCCGTGCCGCTGTTTTTTGCTGAAACGATCAGTGATCGTGAGGATGTACAGATTATCTGGCCTGATGACGGTGCATTGGCTGTCCCCATGACCATGCTGGTCAAGGCTGACGCGGATGAACGGCAGCAACAGATGGCCCGCTACTTTACCAGCCTTCCTGCCGCAGAGATCTGCAGCAATGCCTGGTTTCCCGCTCTGCATCCAGCGGTTGACAACAACCATCTTCCTGGCAGGTCACTCAAGTGGATCGGCTGGGACCTGCTCTACGATCCATCCTTTGAAAAACTGCTTGAAGAGACCCTGAATACTTTCCGGTGGGCGTTCAGAGAGAAGCGGAACAACAGCCCGGTAATGAAGAAGCACGCCGGTTCACCAAAGGGGCATAAGGCGCCATGAAACCATTACCGTTCATAGCCGCCCTGGCTGGTCTACTCTTTGTGATAGTCATATCGCTCGGCCTGGGAAAATACCCTCTGCATCCAACTGAGATAACAGCGTTTCTCTGCCAGGAATGGTTCGGCGTCGGTGCCCTGGAGCCTGATCAGTTGGAACTGTTGAGGAACCTGATCTACGAAATCAGGTTGCCTCGTATTCTGGCAGCGGCTCTGATTGGCGCATCTCTGGCAGTGTCCGGCGCAGCTTTTCAGGCCATGTTTGTCAATCCTCTGGTTTCCCCGAGTCTTTTGGGAGTGCTGGCGGGCGCCTCATTCGGGGCTGCTCTCGGCATGGTGTTCGGTAAAAGCTGGTATTCAATCCAGGCAGCTACGTTTCTGGGCGGAATCGCTGCCGTGGCCGTCGCAGTAGGACTGGCACGCTTCTATCGCATGAGCGGCGCCATCATGCTGGTACTGGGGGGTGTCATAAGTGGTGCGCTATTCTCGGCCTTACTCTCCGTCATCAAATATTTGGCCGATCCCTACAATCAACTCCCCACCATAGTCTACTGGCTCATGGGTAATCTTTCCCTGGCTGATCGCTCAACCGTGCTGCGCGCAAGTTTGCCAATGCTGTTTGGTATTGTGGCGCTCGTTCTTTCTGCCCGGCAACTGAATGCGCTCAGTATGGGTGATGAAGAGGCCATGGCTCTCGGCATAAATGTCAAGCGCGTCAGATTTGTTGTCATTGTCGCCGCCACCCTTATCAGTGCTTTGACCGTGGTACTTGCCGGCGCAGTGAGTTGGGTCGGACTCATAATTCCCCATATCGCTCGGATACTTGGCGGGCCGGATAACGAGACCTTGTTGCCGGTCGCGGCACTACTGGGAGCGGCCTATCTGGTCGGTGTAGACGATATTGCGCGATTGGCGTTCAGCTTCGAGCTACCTATCGGAATAGTTACCGCTTTGGTGGGAATACCGTTTTTCATGCTGGTATTGGGAAAAACCAGAAAAGGCTGGTTGTGATGTCTTTGATATCACTTACAGAGGTAAGTTTCCATTATCGTCGCAGACCCGTTATTGAGCGCCTGAGTCTCGACATGGATGAAAGCGGTGTGCTGGCGTTGCTTGGTCCGAACGGAAGCGGCAAAACCACCTTGCTCAAACTGATGCTCGGCATCCTGAGACCGAGTAGTGGCAGAATAACTCTTGACGGTCAGGACATCCACAAAATCCCGGCAATCGTGCGGGCCAAGAGACTGGCGTACGTTCCTCAGGTGCATCGGGAGGCGTTCGGATACCGTGTTTTTGACGTGGTGCTGATGGGACGGATGCCCTATGCCGGATTTCTGGGGCGGTACAGCGCCAAGGACCGGGCAATTACCGGTGAAGCCCTGGAGAAAATGGGGATCACCCCGTTGGCGGAATGTCCCTATACCGAAATCAGTGGCGGTGAGCGGCAGTTGACATTGATTGCCCGTGCGTTGGCTCAAGAGGCAAGGGTACTGGTTCTTGACGAACCGACTAACGGCCTTGACTACGGCAACCAGTTCCGTCTGCTGGAACGTATCAGCAAACTGCGGCACAACGGTTATACCTGCCTGTTTACCACCCACCATCCTGACCATGCACGTTATACCGCCGACCGGGTCATCATGTTGCGGAACGGCGCTATCTTTCGCGATGGCTGTCCTGCTGAAACGATCATGCCGGAAACGGTCGCCCAACTGTATGGACTGGATCAGTGCATCGAGAACTTTATTGTAACGGAGACTACCCATGATAACGGCAAGCATGCCTGATAAATCGTATGACGGTAATTTCGGAGAACTGGACCTCTTTGCCGGATTCCCCTGTCCCCTCAAGGCGCCGATGGAGACAGAACTGAACCGTCTGCTGGAAAACGACATTTCGGAGTTGCGCCGCCGTACCCAGACAACCTTTGTTGAAGCATGGCAAACAACCCATCCGGATAAACAGATTCCGTAATCCAACAATAGGAGGTCAGTTAACATGAGAATTACAGGGCAAACAATCATTCCTTTGGTGCTGTTAAGTTGCAGCGTTGCCTACGGCGCCGAGGAAAAGAGCAGTATGATAATGGATAGTTTGACGGTAAAAGGTACCCCCGGCACAGAGATCGTGGAACAGTCCAATGAACCGGCTACCCGCTCAATCATCCCGAAAGAGACGGTAGATCTCCTGACCGGTCCCGCCAAAACCAACCCGTACAAGGCTCTTGACCTTCTTCCTTCCGTCCACAGTGAAGGCGCTGATGCCTTTGGTCTCACGGTGGATCAAAATCCGTTGCGAATCCGCGGACAGGTTGGCGACACCTTTACCCGGCTCTCCAGAACGATAGAGGGACTGCCACTGGGCGTTAACGTAGGCCAGGGCTCCATGGGAAACATGCTCGACCTGGAGAATATATCCGAAATGTCCCTTATCCGGGGTGCGGTACCGGTCGATAAAGGATTCGGATTCGGAAATACTGCCGGAGCTCTGGATCAGTCGTTGCTATGGGGAGCCAAAACAATGGGGTTGTCCTTGATGCGCAGTGATGGTTCAGAGCACTTCAACCGGACATTTGTCAGGGTAGACTCTGGTGAATTGAAAACCAAAACCCGGCTGTTCGCATCGGCTTCCTACAGTGAAGCCGATAAGTGGCGCGGTTCTGGTAACGGTGAGCGCAGTAATGTCAGCGCCGGTATTACCACTGTTTCAGTCTATGGCGTATTCAATACATTCCGCCAGCATGCCTATCGACCGTTGACCTACGCTCAGACCCAATCTGAAAGTTTCTACAGGGATTACGATTACAACAGTTCTCTGGTCAGTCCCGTCGGCACGACAACTGCCCTCCAGAACATCAACTATTATGACTATAACCGCCAGCGCTTCAATGAGTACGGCATTTTTTCGGTTATCGATATCAACCCGACCGCCAATAGTTACCTGACCTTCAAGCCATATTTCTCAGGCTCCAAAGGGTATCGATCCTTTGGTTCCGGAACCACAAATGCCAATGCTGTAATAAACCGGACTGATATTACCCAGGAACAGCTTGGCTTCACGTCCGAATATGGCATCACTCTCGGTCCGACTCAGGTGAAACTCGGCTACTGGTATCAGGACGCTGATACCATCCCGCCTCCTACCAGTCAGAAGAGCTACAACATTGCAGCCAGTGGCCTAACCTTCAAAAGCTGGGGATTATTGACCAAGGTTGGAAGCAGAACATTCCATGAACCATACCTGGCGGTTAACAACCGCTTTGGAAAACTGAAAGTGGATGTCGGGGTAAAATATGTTCGAATCAATCTTCCGGAAGTGACGGGCTACAACACAACCGGTCTGGTAGACTCTTCATATGATACAGCCATGTCTGCCAGTTCCGGTACTGTTGCCGGGTTGCATGCAAATGGCTCTGTCCAGGAGGCCTGGCTGCCCAATGCAGGAGTCAGTTACGAATTCAACGAGCATAACAATGTGCGCCTGACTTATGGGCTAAATTATGCCGGTGCATGGCAAGGGCCGCTCTATTCCGTTTTCAAAAGCAATCAGGCTGCCTTTACCGCTGCCGGTGTTACCCTCCAGAATCTCTGGGACGGGGCCAAACTGGAAATCTCTGACAATATCGACCTTGGAGCAAAGTTCGGCGATGAAACCTGGCACCTCTCTCCCACACTGTTTTACGGCAAATTTCATGACAAGCAGGTCATGGTTTTCGATCCCCGTGTCAATACAAGCTATTACCAGAGCAATGCCTCGGCCGAGTCCATGGGTGCTGAACTTGAAGTCGGCTTGACCCCGGTCCCCTGGCTCAGCTTCTTCGGTTCGGCCTCCTACAATAGTTTTAAATTTGATAACAACATCCGCACTGCCGCTGCAACCATGGTACAATCAAAAGGTAAGCAAGTCGCAGATGCCCCGGAATGGCTGGGTAAAGTCGGTGTGACAGCCAGATATGCCGACTTTTCCATAACTCCGATCATGCGCTATGTGGGTGAACGCTACGGTGATGTTGAGAACAAGGAGCGAATCAGTGATTACGAAGTGGTGGACCTTAACCTTGAGTACCGGAAAAAGAAGGTCTGGGGATTTGATGAACTGACGGTGAGCTTGAACCTGCTCAACCTGTTCGACAAGAAATACGTTGGTATCATCAAAAACGATCAGGATGTATCCGAAGCGCTCACCACCACCTATTATCCCGGAGCACCCTTTACCGTCGTGGGTAGTGTTGGGATTAAATTCTAGGTGAAATGAATCACCCCGCCGCAAGCGGACGGGGTATCTGTAACTTTAGCTGATTCTTAAATCGCCCCAAGGGGCGGGGAATTTACCCGTAGAGATTAAACCACCACACAAGGAGAATAAAGCCATGAGAAAACTGTTTACTGTTGCACTTGCTACCATCACCACCGTTATCTGTTTTAGCTCAACACTGATCGCCGGTGAAATCAACCTGTCTGTCGCCGCCAGTCTGAAGGAAGTCTTCAATGAACTGTCCGATAACTATGCCAAAACACA
>JBAYZR010000247.1:0-5765 GCA_041672425.1 Pedobacter sp.
TTGCAGGTTTGCTGATCACCCTGAATACTATGGAAATGTTTGGTATTGATACCTTGAAGGTAAGTGATTACGGGCTGTTGGAAGGCTTGATTGTTCAATAGGTGATAGTTTAATAAAATCGTCTGTCTTGGAGCAAGTATATCAGGGGTGTTTTTGACTAAAACCGCGAAGGGTCAAGTTTGGGGAGATAATCCAAAATGCCCCCGACCGCCCCTAAGCGATCCTTGAGATTGATGAAAGGCGCAAAAAACCGCCGTGAAGCCTTGTAATAATGGAAGGAGATATTTTGTTTGCAAGACTGGGAGTGATCGGGAGACATGGCCTTGTTGGTAAAGATGAGGTTGGTTGGATATGTGGGACAGGATGTTTTCTTGTAAGACTCAATTCCAAAAGCATAAACAATAAGTTTCTGTCCTATTATATTGCAACTGAGCCTGTTGTTACATGGCTGAACGCCAACGCTGCCGGTGCAATAATGCCAAACCTTAACAGTCAGGTCATCGGCAGAATTCCAGTATATTTTCCCCCAATGCCCGAACAGGAACAAATTGTCGATCTGCTAACCGGCTTGGACGATAAAATTGATGCTACAGAAATAAAAAAAGAAACCCTTCAAGACCTCTTCAAAACCATGCTCCACGAACTCATGACCGGCAACATCCGCACTACGGGATTATCATAAATTGCATTTGTATTTCATTTGCAGTACAATTGCATGAACTAATCGAAAACGGAGGCGTATATGGGAAAGAGCGCAACCATCAGCATGAGGATTGACGGTCAACTGAAAGCAGAAACCGAAACAATCTTTCAACAGCTTGGCATGACCACAACCGAGGCGATCAAGATATTTCTTGCCGCAGTCCGCAACAGCAAGGGGTTACCATTTCAGGTTCAGGTTGTCTCGGAAGAGGCTCCCGCCTTGGAAGAAAGTTATTTAAAACTCAAAAACTCGGTCAAAGTCGGTCCCGGCGACATCGCCTCCGACATTCAGGCAGCCCGTGAAGCGCGTCTGGAGAAGTATCGGTGAAAAAATACATCATTGACACCAACGCCCTTATCTCCTTTGTTACCGACAGAAACCCGGAACAACAGGCAATAGTTGCTCCTTTTTTTGCGGCAGCTTCGCGTCGGGAATGTCTGCTGATATGCCACCAGTCTGTCGTGACCGAATTTGTCTTTGTTATGGATAAGCTCTACAAAATCCCGAAAGATACCATCAACTCAAAACTCTGTGATATTTTTGCCTTGACGGGAGTTGAATTACACTATCATACCGACTTCAAAGTTCTGCTCTCTTTCTGGCCTACAACGATCGCCGATTTCGGAGATGCTGTTATTGCAGCAACCGCACTGGAAATTGAAGGCGCTGTTGTTCTCACGTTTGATGGGAAATTCAAAACATCCCTGAAACAGGCAGGATTGCCCTGCTTACCTGAAAGGGCATAACCATGCCCAGCTTCGGCGCTGAAGAATCATGCGTACAGTATCCGCTCATCGGTTATGTGACCGAGTCTCTCCTTCCTCCGTGGTGAACAAACCATCTACCACCCCACCCAAAACCGGGAACTCAAT
This sequence comes from Pedobacter sp., assembly GCA_041672425.1. GTDB lineage: Bacteria > Desulfobacterota > Desulfuromonadia > Geobacterales > Pseudopelobacteraceae > JACPFJ01. Next base: position 1,576 of record JBAYZR010000247.1, read on the forward strand.
TTTGACGTTATCGACTTTGAAAATCTGAACAACAACGACTTTGATGTAACCTGCGAATGGTCATATACCAACGGCAGATATACCAACCGGGCTGATATCGTGTTTCTCATCAACGGCATAGCAAGCAGCGTTAAGATACTCCTCAAGATACTCTTATATGGTTTCCTATATGGTTTCTCTGTTTTTATGAATATTGAAGACACCTATATGGTTTTAAATTGCTGCGATAAGTATGGAAATGACGGATTACGACTACCGCAAGGTTAATAATGCCACTGTATCGCAAGCAAAGATCAGGGATATCTATGAAAGGCTGTTGCCACTTTCGCTCGAAGAACGTCTCAGGATACCGGGATTGGAGAAGGGGAGGGAGGACTTGATTGTTGCAGGTTTGCTGATCACCCTGAATACTATGGAAATGTTTGGTATTGATACCTTGAAGGTAAGTGATTACGGGCTGTTGGAAGGCTTGATTGTTCAATAGGTGATAGTTTGATCAAATCGTCTGTCTTGAAGCAAGTATATCATTTGTGTTTTTGACTAAAACCGCGAAGGGTCAAGTTTTGGGAGATAATCCAAAATGCCCCCGACCGCCCCTAAGTGATCCTTGAGATTGATGAAAGGCGCAAAAAACCGCCGTGACGCCTTGTAATAATGGGCTTCACGGCGGTTTGGTTTTGATATTTTATGAAATGTGTAGACGCGACACCTATGGGATGCGACACCTATGGGATGCGATGAGTTATCTATTTCAGTTTTTGAACAGAAGTAGAATCAATTGCTCGCTGTGAATCCATTGATATTTCAAGGCAACCGCATACTTGCTGCTTCATTTTGACCGTAGTTGGAAACATATAAATGTAATTAATAACCAATCTCCTTAATAGGTTAAGGGCAACTGTGTTTCCTGTGAATTCATTTTTTAACATTCGAATATCGTCAATTGGGAATGATTTTATGAAATCAAGTTTTATGGAAATATCTATTAGCTGGTAGGATGGAAATTGATTGTTTTGCAACAATTCTTTGAACGTTTCAGTGAGTTTGTCGATTCCAATACTGTTTGATATTTTTTTGACAAAGCCAAAAGTTATAAGTGAACATATTTCAAATATAATTTTCTTTGAAACTTTTTCCACTTTGGCTTTTTCAACAATCTTCTTCTTATCTATTGTCTCTTTAATTGCTTCAATAAGAAAATCATTGTTTTGATTTAAGAAGTCATAAAATGATGCAAGAGTTCTTAACCCTATATTGTAGGTCTCTTCAGCTAATTCGTACTTTTGATTTGATTTTATTGAACCATAATAGTTTTTAAGAAGCTGCCCCAATATCTCAATCGTTTTGAAAGCGAAATTTACTTTAGAAACAATATTTAACTGTTCAATTTCTACAGCGCTATCGTCATTAACAGCATTATCCCTGTTATTGTCCAATAGTTCGGCTTTATCTCTCTCTTCATACGATTTTTTTCGAGCCTCTTCAACTGTCGTATCTTTCAATACTAACTTCGGTGCCTCTTCAATCAGGTCATTTATAAAAGAAAGGTCATCTTTAATTTTTGTCGGTTGTAATTCAGTAAATATCCTTTTTGAATTTACCAATATTTCATTCAAAATGAATGGGTCTTTTGAGTGATGCGTTAAAAACATAAAAATATTTGCGTATTCTTCTAAATATAGCTTCTTACACATCCGTGAAATAATATCTTTAATGTTCTGCTCATGAATATTTGTTGCTAAATAACGAGCTACGAAAAAATAATAAATATATCTGTATTTAAACTTGATTACATCATCCAGACAATCAAGTATTTTTGCGTCTACAAGCGTATTCAAATAATCATTAAAATCTATTTTTACGGAATAATCCTTACAAAACTTCTGGTGGTATGATAGGAGGTTTTCTTTGGTAATTTCGGTTTGTTCGGCGCTGAATAGGGTAAAAGATAATTCAGTGATGTAACTGTAAATGGCGTCAATTTCATCGTTGCGCTTTACAAGTCTACCCAGTGACTGAATTATAAGGTAGTCATAATAATATCCTTGCGAACTTGTCTTTAAATTATGCGGACTCACCGCCTCAAAACTCTGTAATAATGTTAATAGAAAAATCGGATATGACGGGACAAGGTTTTTGCCGATTACTGAGTCAATAATCGTTTTTGCCTTATCATTCTGGCGAACCAACTCATCTTCTTCAATTTCAAGTTCTTGCCCCAACAGATTCCAACGAGTAACAAGCTCGTTTCTTAACGCATGACCAAATTGTAGTAAATCGAATTGATAATAGTCCTTAAAAGAATCCTTATGGATTTCACCGTCAGCAGCTATTCCACCAATCTGAAATGACTCGTTAACCGTCAAAATCAATTGATTAAAATGCTCGTTAAGGTGATTTAGAAGTGCATATTTATGTTTTTGATTAAGTCTGCAATTATCAAAATCATCGATGATGATAACTCTTTTGTCATCCAACACGCTTGAATATGATGAGAATTCATGATTTTCGTATTGCTTTTTATATAAAGAATTTAGGAGGTTAAAGAATGATTCTGTTGACGAGGCCGAAATGTTACGTCCATCAACAAGTACGGGAATAAACCCTTTTTTGTGATAGAAGGAAAATATGTGCTTACTTAACGCAGTTTTCCCTGATTTCTCACTACCAAAAATAATATATTTCCCAGTAGATTGAGACGCTGAGAGTAGTTCTTTGAGGTTAACTATATGTTCTAATTTCTGTTTTCTATTATCAACCGTTCTATCTCTGAAGTTAGGGTAAACATAAATATCATCAAGTAATATGTCAGTTTTCTTTGCATGATTTAGCATCATGCCTGTATCTGTGAGGTATTTTTCGTGTAAGACACTTATCTTGTTTTTTGTTCTATCGAAGCCGTTTATATATCTGTATGAAAACCAAGATGAATCTGGATTTTTTATGTCGTAGCTGTTTTCTGACCAAACATACTCTTTTATCAGTTGTTTCTTGTTGCTCAAGTCGAATATTATGAAATTGAATCCGCTGACGGAGCTATCCATATTGTCTTGAAGTATAGCGCCTTGGATATATTCCGTACTGCTATTCAACATGTCAGATTTGAAAGAAATTGATGTGTGATGCTCATGCCCAGTTAAAACTATACTTGAGGTGTTTTCGATATACTTCGCCATTAACCTGTTGTTTTCTGGACCCTGCCAAGAAAACGGATGGTGCATTATGCTGATAACAAGCTCTGAATCCAGTTGATTAAGTTCATCTGAATACCTTTCAACTGGGAAATAGATATTCCCATATTTTTCGTTAATGCATGAAAGCCATGAAGTATTATATGAAGCAATAGAAATTAGTTTTCCGTTAACTTCATGTTTAGTTATGTTTAGCAGTTTGTCCGTTGGAAGTGCTGATTCAGATTGATACAAACAATTGGCAAAATTAATGTAATTATCTTGTACTGAACAACACAAGTTAATAATATCACTATCAATATCAACAGAATTTGAAATTATATTTTTTATAAGATTATCTCGAATGCTATTCTTTATTGAAAAGTCACAGTCATGATTCCCCGGAGCGACGATGACCTTGACATTATTTTCTTTGAAAAAATCAAGTAGTCTACCGTAAAAAGTCAAAGCTATATCATATTCATCTGCCTGCCCAGAAAATGCTATGTCACCAGTCGTGATAACGAATGTAGCAGCACACTGCCTAATATCATCTCTGCAACTGGAAATTAAATTTTCCAGCTTATCCAATGAATAATTACATTTCGAATTAAAATGAATGTCACTTAAATGTAGAATTGCAATCTTCATTAGTACCTCGATACTCTTATTATCAAGCGAAATAGGCTGTAAATGTTGCTCTGTCTAATCTGAAGTTCCTCTTTAAAAAAAGTGCAATTCACCATTGATATCAGCATTATACATCAACATCTGCCTGCACGCTGCGGGGACATAAACGTTGTTAAGTTTGTAAACTAGATGCAATGTCATGTAACGCCGGATTATTCATATATATATCTTCGCCTCTTCGTGCAGCCAGGAATAATTAGGGAATAATTAGTGTCTGGCCGAAAACTAATTTATCACAATAATAACAAATAGTTATATACTTTTTTTCGAACAAGGAATATACTTCTGCCGGTGGTAGAAGCCGAGTCCGATGCCGTAACAGCCTGATTT
>JBAYZR010000248.1:0-5762 GCA_041672425.1 Pedobacter sp.
GAGATTGTGCCGCAGGTGGTTGCTGCTCTGAAATAAATCCAGGAGGGTGTCTAAATGAAGGTCAAAAAAGCTGTTTTTCCCGTAGCCGGTATGGGTACCCGCTTTCTTCCGGCTACAAAATCATCGCCCAAGGAGATGCTGCCGCTCATCGACAAGCCACTGGTTCAATATGTGGTGGAAGAAGCGGTGGAATCGGGCATCGAGCAGATTCTGTTTGTCACCGGTCGTGGCAAGCGGGCCATTGAGGATCACTTTGATATCTCCACGGAACTTGAGACGCACCTGCTGGAAAAGGGTAAGAACAAGACGTTACGTGCGGTGCGTGAAATCGCCGATCTGCTCGATATCTTCTACGTGCGCCAGAAAAAAACACTGGGACTGGGTCACGCCATCCTCTGCGCCAAGGACTTTGTCGGTAACGAACCCTTTGCCGTACTGCTGGGAGATGACATCATCGATAGCGAGCGCCCCTGCCTGCGGCAGCTTCTGGATACCTTTGAAATCTATAAAAGCTCGGTACTGGCGCTGGAAAAGGTACCGATGGAGAAGATCTCTTCATATGGTTGCGTCCAGGCAACGGCCCTTTCCGAGCGGGTCTTCGAGGTGCTTGACATGGTTGAAAAGCCAAAACAGGAAGAGGCGCCCTCGGACATGGCCATTATCGGTCGTTACGTATTGACACCACGCATCTTCAGTATCCTGGAGCAGCAGGAACCTGGCAAGGGGGGCGAAATCCAGCTCACTGATGCCATCTTGACATTATCCAAAGAGGAAAAGGTGTATGGTTGCCTTTTTGAGGGGCTGCGACACGATTGCGGCGACAAGCTGGGCTTCCTCAAGGCTACGGTGGATATGGCCCTGAAACGGCCTGAGTTCCGAACAGAGTTTGAGGCGTATCTTCGTCAGCGGATCAGTTGAACGGTGCGGTCTATTTTTTCTCTTCCTCCAGCGCGGGCGCTATGTCCCGTTTCGGCTCCCATCCCTGCCAGACATAGGGGGGATCGATCATTGGATCGTAGTAACCAGGCTGGGGAACAAGGAAGAAGATTGCCTCGGTCATGCCGATGAAGCCTCGGTAAAGTGTCATGCCGATCCCTTTGAGCGGTCCGATCACATAGCCCGGCGTCCCCATCTCGCGCACCGTCAGGATGCTCTGTTTGGGAATTTCTGCAATACAGGTGAAGGTATTGGTTACGCCGCGGGTGAGTTTGACGGCCATCTTTTCAACGATCATCTCGGGCTGTTGTTCGGCACGAACCGCGACTGGCAGCGCCAGCATGATAGCGAGCAGCAGTAATGGAAGCAGCAGGGTCGTTTTCATGGCATCTCCTTGGTAGTCAGTTAGAAATTATGTTCTGTATATCAGGGGTAAGGCGCTTACATCAATCGTTCTTGTCTCTTACCATAAAGAACCGGTACATGCAAGCGTGGCAGCTTGGGCGTTAAAGATCAAATAGTGTTGGCTCCTTTGGCAGAAACGGCTCAAAGCGTTTTTTCAGATGCCTGAGTTTTTCGATGTAGTAGGCGATGTTGACGTCTGGGTGGGCCGGGTTGAACTCGCTCATTGGGCGGCAATTATCGTAGGCGGCAACATCTTTCCGGGAACCGCTGATGTAGTAGCTGACCTGATCACCGGCACGGTAGAGGCGCTCCCCTGCCAGAGCGATCTCGTAGGCTGCCGAGGGGTTGCGTTTTCCTGCCCGTAGTTTATGCAGGTACCTGTCGGGAGATTCGTTTAACGTCTCTGTCCGGGCGACCCATGCAATGTCGAAATTTCGCCCCATAAGGCGGGCAACATAGCGATCATATGTCTGGCCCAGGTCACCCACTGCTGATGTCAGCAGCAGTTCAACCGCCTCCTGCATGAACTCTCTGAGATAACGTTCCAGGCCCCGCGAACGGAGACTGCTCCCCCGTACTACGATCTTCCCGTCGTATGTCTGCAGAGCATAGTTCTTTACCTTGTAGGCCAGAATGGAGCGGTACCTGCCGTCCATCTCCACCTCGATTCCCGGAGGAAGCGCCTGGGAGATCCGTTCCACCAGCGCCCTCTGATCCGCCTCCACGTCGCAACCCGTTGGTGGCCGGAAATAGATCCCGTCAGTGTCCACCTCAATAGGTTCGGCCCCTTCCTGCCGCAGCAGTTCCAACATGGATTTGATGGTCACTCTTCCCAGTCGCGTTACCTCTGCGGCGGTCTCCGGGTCTGAGAAGTTGTGCAGCGGCGCCCCCAGATAGCCGAAGAACGAGTTAATCAGTACCTTGAAGACCTGTTGCAGTGCCTCGAAGTAGTGCTGTTTCTTCTCATCGGCGCTGCTTCGTGCAGCCTGCTTGGCCTCCAGCCTGAAGCGGCGCAGCTCGGCCAGCATCGGCAGGAACAGACCAAGGGAATCACTGCCCGGTTTAAGGCGGTAGGTAAGCATCAGGGATGGATAGAGCGAGGCTACGTCGCAATGGACTATCGGGCCGCAGATTCCCTGCCTGAACAGGTCGGTATAGCCGCCTTCAAAAGGCGCCGCCTCGGCGGTGCGAGCCGGGATGGCATGTCCGCGATGCAGATATTCCCGCAGGAACAGGGCATTTATGCGGGTGGCATTGCCCCGAAGTGGACAATTCTGGAATGAGTAGGGAAAGATGCGGGTTTGCAGAAACCAGGGATAGGCCAGGATATGAAAGATAGCCTCGGTTTCGCGGACATCATCCAGGTTGTAGCGGAACAGCAGTTCCGGGTCGATCTGAAATTGTCGGCTGATTTCGCTTCCATCCAGATATACGCGGTCCGGTGCAGCTACGCCAAGGTGGCGGGCCACCTGCTTGAGGCCGTGGCTCTCCAGGCCACGCTGGGTGAGATCATAGTGCTGCACCAGGAAATAGGTGTCGATGACATGGCGGCCATATATGTCCCAGCGGGGATAATCGATGGTTCTGTCCGCCAGGGTCCAGCGTGAGCTTGGAGTGATGTGCGGTACAGATCCGTTGCGCCCCCAGCTCAGGCGCACTCCATGTTGCCTGGCGCGTTTGCCGATGTAATCCAGATCAAACCGGAAGATGTTGTGGCCGATGATTACGTCCGGGTCACTACGACTGATAATGTCAGTCAGCGCCAGCAGCAACTCCGGCTCTGACAACCGGTCGCCCCGCAGTAACGTTTCCTGGCCGTGGGACTCCTTGCAGGCTATGGAGATTATCCGGTCCTCGGCCCGATCCGGGTTGGAAAACTGGTAACCTTCGGCGCAGAATGTCTCGATATCCAGGGTCAGGCAGCTCAGATCGCAGAATTCCATCCCCTTGAAAAGCGTTGTGCCGGTGGACAACATGTATTGGTGCGAAAGGTCGGATATGAACAGATAAGGGGCTTCAGCTGTGTTGGGAGTAAGCCCGGTCTTTGAAGCCAGATAATCGCGGGTTTTCAGGCAGTCAGCCCAAGATTCAAACAGAAGCTGGTAGCGGAAGAAATCTTCACCATCCAGGCGTTTTACGGAGCAGGGCACCCGGCTGCCGCTGATCAGGGTGGGGTCGCTGACCAGGATAAAAGGCTGGAAGGAATCATCATGGAAATGCACCCCCTGCGAAGTCCTGAAAAAAAGCCGCACGAAATGACCGGCCGGTTCCACGGCTACGATGCCGGGCCGCTGGTCGTGACCGAAGAGCAGTGGTGTGTTTTCGATCTCATTGGGGATCATAATAATAACTCTACGATAACAGCACGTTATGTGACAAAAAAGGCGCGACCGGTGTGGTCGCGCCTTAATGCAGGTTGATGTTACTTGACGTGCTTGGCCAGATAGCTGGCTACCCCTTCGGCAGTGGGTTTCATGGCCTCTTCACCCTCTTGCCAGTTGGCTGGGCAGACCTCGCCATGGGTGTCGGAGAACTGGACGGCGTCCACCATTCTGAGGGCTTCAACAACGCTTCTGCCAAGCGGCAGGTCGTTGATAATGCAGTGGCGCACCTTGCCGGTGGGATCGATCAGGAACAGGCCGCGCAGGGCAACAGAGCCGTTTAACAGAATGCCGTAGGATTTGGTAATCTCCTTGTTCAGATCCTGAACCAGCGGATACTGGATGCTGCCGATGCCGCCGTTCTCGACCGGGGTATTTTTCCAGGCCAGATGGGTGAACTTGGAGTCTACCGAGACACCAATCACCTCGCAGTTTTTACTCTTGAAATCATTGACTCGCTTGTCAAAGGCCAGGATCTCGGAGGGGCAGACAAAGGTGAAGTCCAGCGGGTAGAAGAACAGAAGAACGTATTTTCCCTTAAAGCTGGAAAGGGTGATACTGCCGAAGGTGTTGTCGGGCATGACCGCCTCGGCAGTAAAATCAGGGGCTTGCTGGGTTACGAGGGTTGTTAGACACATGGGATGAACTCCTTTTCGAAAAAGTTAAATGGTATGTTTTAATTCATACCAGCCAATTATGACTATGTCAATAGGATAAAAATACTCTTTTAGTCTTTTTACAGATATGCTTAATTACATTATCAGTTGCTATTTCATAGGTGCCCCCAGAGCCTCTGACCCACCCTCTCCAGGGAATTGACATCAATCTCCTGAAAATCATTGATATCGGCAGATTCCACCGAAGTTTCAGCAGGTTTGTCGGCATCGGTTTTAGCTACAGACACAAGCCGGGCCGCATAACGCTGCGCCAGAGACTCAATAGCTGCCGGTACCGGCTGCGGCACAAGCTCTTTCTGACCCGAGAGCAGAAACTCGATTCGTGAACAAAGAAATGGCCATTCATCTTTCGCAAGAGAACAACATACCACAGAGTTTCCCCAATCTTTGGTAGACGACCAAAGTAATGATGCTCATACGTCAGATCCTGATAACGCTGTTTTTCGCAGGCCATAATTGGCCGGACAAAAACCTCTCGCAACTGCAATGTCGATAACCTCCCAAAGTATACTGCGTATCACGCTTATACACGGTGGGGAGACGTTTGATCAGCTTTTAGTGTAACATGCTGATTTATAACGTATAAAATACTAGAACAAAATAACCCTGAGAACTTTTGAACTCGGTGTATCTATTTCATGTTGTCTTGTTTGTTGATGAATCTAGGCGCGTGATATGAATCTGCCATCGCGGGTGTCTACCTTGATGCGCTCACCCGACTCCAGATAGGGAGGCGCCTTGATCTTCAGGCCTGTCTCCAGGATCGCCTCCTTGGTTTCGGCTGTGGCAGTGGCATTTTTCATTGCCGGAGCGGTCTCTGCCACGGTCAGCTCAACGGTTATGGGTAAATCGACGTTGACCATGCGGCCCTCGAAGATCCCCAGGGTGACCTCGGCGCCTTCCAACAGAAAAGGCGCGACCAGCTGGAAATCACCTTCATCCATCTCGTACTGCTCATAATTTTCCAGATCCATGAACATTCCCCGTGCTCCGTCGGCGTAGAGAAACTGCCCCTTGTGGCGTTCGAAATCGGCCTCCTCCACCTTGTCGCCCGAGCGGAAGGTCTTCTCCAGTACCTGTGCGGTGATCAGGTTGCGGTACTTGGTCTTTACCATTGTATTGGCGCCGCGGGCGGTGGGGGAACTGACGGTCACATCGACGATCAGGCAGGGCGCTCCGTCCAGCTGGATCACAAGCCCTTTTTTGAAATCAGACGTGGTAAACATTGTTTCTCCTTGTTATGAAGTTTGAATAAATTTCTGCGTTTTTTGTTAGATAAATACTTCGTTAGGCGCTTGGTATAATTAGGCACTCGGCAAAAAATAAACATTCCATCTTACATTCCATCTTTGGGCCGTATTTC
>JBAYZR010000249.1:0-5726 GCA_041672425.1 Pedobacter sp.
CTACGCCGAGATCGACGCTACCCCCGACGATGAATTCCGTTTCCGCATCAGGAAACGGGACACAGGGAAAATCCTCCTGAGCAGCAGCAGACATTATGCCACTCCCGACCTGGCCCGGACAGAAATGCGGCAAGCCATTCACTTTGGTCTGCTGGCAACCGGCTATCAACGCAAGATTACAAAAGACGGCAAATATTATTTCAACGTGATCGACGGCAGCGGCGAGGTGCTTGCACGCCGGATCGAGTATTTTGCAGACGAAGCGCTGATGAATGCGGCCATTGACGAAACAATGGAATACCTGCGGGTCAACTACAGCGATGAAGGGATGTATCTGATCGAAAACATCCTGCTGAGACCGGAAGAGAAAACCGATCCGTTCCTTCCGATCTGTCCGGCCTCCAACATGGGGGTCTGCGCGGAAAACGACCCCTATAGCTACCGTATCCACATCATTCTTCCCGCCTACGGCAGCCGTTTTCAATCAATGGAGTTCCGGCGTTTTGCAGAAGAGCTGATCCGGGAGGAGACACCAGCCCATATCCTGCCCAAGATCTGCTGGATCAGCAAGGACGATATGGCCCGCTTCGAGAAGGATTACCGAGACTGGATCTACCTGAAAGCGGGCGCGGAAAAGGCGAAGCGCCAGGAAAAGCTGTCCAGGTTCATTGAGTCGCTCTTTACAGTCAGAAATGTCTACCCAACGGAACATCTGCACGAATGCGAACCAGGCGATGAGCGTCCCAAATTCATTCTCGGGCGGACGGCTCTGGGGACGGAAAATGGTGAAGACGATTGAAGAACGACGGATTGCCTTGAATGTGACAAAACAGAAAAATTACCTTGTGACTTACGGGGACTGACGCCATGGCACAGATATTAAGAAGCCTAGATGTAATTTCAAGCGGATACAGCGTGTTTGAAAAGGACCAGGCGCTGACCCACGATCAGCTCAACAGCATCGCCGACTATCTGGACGACCAGTCACGCCTGACGCGGATCAATCTGTTTGGTGTCGGCATTGGCTGCGGCCTGCGCATTGCACGGCAGGGTGACAATGTGACTCTGACCAGGGGCGTGGGGATAACGACCGACGGCGACCTGCTGCAATTTCCCGGCGATATTGTCTATGACAGGTTCCGGGTATACAACAGCACAAAACCGGCCTATGCGCCGTTTTACATGGAGGGGGTCATCCCCGGTGAAATGCTGCCGGTCTATGAGCTGGTAAGCGCCACCGAAACCAGCGACAGCAGCGCAGACCTGCTGAGCAACTTCACGGCACGGACAGATGCGAACATGGACGATATGGTTGCTCTGCTTTACATGGAAAGCTATGTAACGGATCGGGATCTCTGTTCAGGAACCGACTGCGACAATCTGGGACAGGATTGCAGGAACAACGTACGGCTGCTGTTGATAAACAATTCATTGATCGGGCCGTTGCAGGAAAGTGTAACCACCCCCCAGCAGGCATTCAAAATGCTGGACGAGATTGTAGCTGACAGGCCACTATTCACATCAGCCGTCAATACCCCTGCCCTGCTGGCACAGACCTACCGGACGATCTGCAACACGATTCATGGCAAACTGACAGCAGAACTTCCCAAGCTCTACCCGTCCTGTTCACCGTTCCTCGGCGACCTGTTCCCCACCGATCCGTCCAGCGCATGGAATGCCGCGCTGAAGACCCTGAATGCCGCATTTGCATCACAGGGTTCAGGTATTCAATATTACTATGATCTTCTTAAAGATCTGGTGGAAACCTGGAATGACTTCCGCTACCTGCTTTCAGGAGAACGCAGCTGGTGTTGTCCCGATCCAACAGCTTTCCCCAAGCATCTGCTGCTCGGCAATCTGGCGCCAGGAAGCGACCCTGAGCAAAACCGCACTCCCTTCTATCCTTCACCATTGGCAAGCCGGACAATCGAGGGGTTGAATCATGCCCGTTTCCTGATCTTGAAGTTCGACACGCTGATTCGCACATTCCAACTGCCGGATCCGCAGGGCGCGGTTGTTCGCATCACCCCCAGCCTGTCCGAAGAGCAACCACTGGAAGAACGGGCGATACCGTATTACTACCAGGTAAATTCCACCAACCCGATCCACCGTAACTGGAATTATCAGCTCCATCAACACGGCATGGATAACAACAACTATTCCTACAACGCCTTGCTATACGGAGCAACAGGGGGAGCAGCCAACCCACTGACCGCGCAGATCGGGCGCTTTAGCTTCTTCCGCATCGAAGGATACCTGGGGCAGCCGGTAAAAACAGTGCTGGATACCCTTGAAAAGGAGATTGCGGCCAAAAACCTCCCAATTGCCGTGCGTGCGGTCATGCTCGGACCTGACCGTACCAAGGTAATCAAGAAGCCCGGCATCCGTTACACCGATCTGCACCGCCTGCATTATCTGCTGCGGCAGGATGTGAGCCACCAGCTGGAGGATGTCGTCAGGTTCAGTCAAAACTTCAAGCAAAAGGTCGATAAGGCGGTGAAGGATAATGTTGTCTCGGATTCGCCTGACGACGCAACCGGTGTTACGCTGAAAAATGTTGCAAAGGATCAGAACGCCACGGTTGCACGCAATGCGTCGCAAGTCCGCGCAAAACTGAACCGCAGCTATTCGAGCTATAAGGCTGATACTACCTGGAAACAGAGCGTGGCGCCTGCCATGCAGGCCGCTGGCCAGTTCAAGTCCCGGCTGAGCGAGGTTGTAAAAACCGAATTTGCCACGCCGTTCGATTCACTGATCGCTAACACCCATATTCAGTGGATCGACTGGCTCGATGACATTATTAAAGCCAGGGATGACCATGAAGACGAAAAGCTCCTTTTTGCCACCTTCATCACTCAGCATCCAGGAATCGAGCATTGCGCCGGCGCTGTTCGAGGTGGAACCTTTGTGCTGGCGCATGATGAAAATCAAACGGTTGTGGCTGATTTCATGCTTCCCTATTACTGCTGCGATATTGTCGAGGAAGAGCCGAAGCAACCGCCTCTGAAGAAACCGGGTCTCCGCCCTGGATGGGTCGTGGGGAACGGCGTCACCCTCCTACCTTCCCGCGACAAGATAATCAGGGACAAGCTGAATATTTTCAAGACCGACCAGATGGAAGTGTTAGTCAAGGCCAAACTGGACAGTTTCAAGATAGAACATGTGGATATTCTTAAAGAACAACTCGACGGCGCCTGGAACCAGAGGTTCGACTCCCAGCAGAAGGAATACTTCGGTACCATGAAAGAGTCCGTCAATCTTCTGGGCAATGCCCTCATTTCACGGAAGGATCTGGCGATTGATACCGCCATCAAAGGCAGCGTCAGCTTCTCCGACAAGGCGCTTGAACAGAAGGTCAGTGACGCAACCGAGAAACAGCTGGTGGCCGACTATCTGCGGAAGAAAGCTGTCCAGAGCGACCTATCGACCGAGAAACGCGCGATCTACGAGCAGCAGGCCAAAGAAGCGGAAAACGATCTGGCGATTGCAATCACGGATGCGACCAGATATATCGCTGAATCAAAAACAGATGTATCCGTCGGAAGTGAGGGAATGACTGCCATGCTGGAACTGCATAACGGGCTGCAAACCATCACCGATGTTAAGGCAGTGGCAATGGTAACCGATGGATTCACCACAATAAAGAACAGTTCCACTAACGCCGGGTTGAACGTTATGATGGATTCGATGATTACAATACGGAGATGATGAAGAGGGCATGAACAGCGCTCCGCACAGGATACGCTCGCTACGCTGGCAGGTTGGCGCCGACTCGACCGCGGAGGCTTTCCACTGGCGAGCGCTACTGCGTGAAAAAGGAACAGAATTGTTGCTGCCTGTTCTGGAACAGGGGTTTGATGAAATTACCCCTGGGGAGCAGGTCATTCATATCCCCAGGATTGAGCTGAGTATCAGACTGGATTCAGGGGAAGAACTGGAAACGATCCTCCCCGGCGAAATACTTCATCAGTTCAGAGAACAATTGCAGCGTATGCTGACAGGTGACGCTACAGCCGGACAATCTCCGGTCAGGGAAGAGATCACAACAGGTCGCAATCGCTTTGACATTCTGTTGCGCTACCTCCAAACCGGTATATTGTCCTGGCAAGTGGCAAACGTAACCGCTTCGGATCAGGCCGTTGTCCTGAGCAAGGTCTGTCGTGACGAATGGCCGCGAATAGTGGAGCATCTTCAGGTTGTTCAGGAAGACGCTCCATTCTATTTTCGCCTGTTACAGCTGCATTCTGAAGAGGAATGCAACTTGATTATCCAGGCGCTCTCCGGCGACATTCCGCAGGAGTCCAAAACAGCAGCCATGGAATATTTGGAGCTGTTGCAGGACGAGGGTAGTGAACGTTTCAGCCGCTATACACGCTTGAACCTGATAGCTGACATTCTGGCCAAAAACAATGGATGGCTGGAAGCCAGCGAACTCCACTCCTTGTTGAAGCTTGCAAATGCAACAGCGCCGCACCGGGAGATGCAGGAAGGTTTCATCGCAGACCAGCCAAGCATCGAATCTGCCCGGTTCCGTCCATTAGCTGAGACATTATCTCCGGCCACTACGCCGCAACATTCGGAAACTGACCTCTCCTTCCCGGCAACTCCACTGCGAAACCAGGTCACTGCCATGTTCCGGCAGGAGGATGCCGACACAATCACCGGGAGGGTTGGAACCGCTCCTGGAGCTGAAATCCTCGAACCGACAGACAGCTCGCACCCGAGGTTGCACGCGGAAAACACGATTGTTGCCCGACGCCGCCATCCGGATGCCTTTCCTGATGCAGGGGAAAAACCGGATGCGCTTCCTGAAATGTGCCGACAATCCCGATTCGAACCGTCGGCCGAACCGACTCCGATACTCTTTCCCATGCTGATTCAGCAGGCTGGGCTGGTACTGCTTCATCCATATATCACCCGTTTTTTTGAAAATTGCGGGGTAAAGGAGACCGGCGTCGCTGAACTGCGGACCTCCAATCTACCGCGCGCCGCCGCCCTGCTGCACTTCCTGGCTACCGGACGCGAAGAACTGTATGAATACGAACTCGGGCTGATAAAAACAGTGCTCGGGCTGCATCCTGAAGCGCCGCTGTTGGTCTGCGCCGGACTTCTCACACCGGATGACATCGAAGAGGCGGAGGCGTTGCTGCAATCGGTCATCAGCCACTGGAGCGTCCTGAAAAACACCTCTATTCACGGACTTCGCTCATCGTTTATCGAACGTCCGGGACTGTTGCGGAAAGAAGAGAACAGCTGGAGGCTGAACGTGGAACGCAAGCCCTATGACATTTTGCTGGACCAGATTCCATGGAGCATCGGCATTATCAAATTGCCATGGATGCAACAAGCGATCTTTACAGAGTGGTAACAGCTATGAATGACAACGCCCGTGACCTTGGACTGGAATTGGAGTGGTTTGCCGAAGTTCTGGATGCCCGGATCAAGACCTATTTCAAACCTGAGCCTGACTCAGCATCTACCGTAAGCCCGCCACCAGACCTGAGCAACAGCAGTTCCTGTTACGCCCGGTTCATCCAGCACTATGACCTGCCGGTCGCCGAACGACTGGTCCTGCTGCTGGCGCTGACTCCCCACATCCGCCCGCAACTGCTGGATCTGTTCTGGAGCACGAATGAAGCTACCGGGCGAGGCTTCACCGAATTCGGCGGATTGCACGGTTCCAGCCATGGTGGTTTCATCCCCACCGGCGAAACCGTGCAATCCGC
>JBAYZR010000250.1:0-5714 GCA_041672425.1 Pedobacter sp.
TTCATATCTGTTCCGAGCCGGTTGCAGATTTCGGCCTGGGCAATAGGGTTGCAGGCAGGTTCAAAGGCGCCAGGTCTGACCTTCTCGGACTCCTTGAGCCCCAGCTCAAGCTTATCGATACTACCTATCTTGCAACAGACGCTCAACGGCTCAAAGCCTTGAGCCTTGAATATGACAGAGAGACGTTCAGCCTCGTCCAACAGCCCTATACAGGTTGCTATACCGATCTTTGTATAGCCCATCAAAGTTGCAAAGGCAATTGTATCTTCCACCCTGGTCCAGCGCGCGCTAACAACGCCACTGCCTGGATCCGATTGATAGCAAAGCCCCTCCACACGGGCCGCAACAAAGGCAATGCGGGCATCCTCGCTATCCCCTCGGTACTCGTTGAAAGCTTCAGCTACAACTTCACCAAAGGAATCCGAGGGGCAATTGCCCGGCTTGGAAGGAGCAGTATCAGAATCACCACTCAAGCAATTGGTCGTCCCTTGATGTTGCCATACCAAGCTGCATCTTGAACATGAAATAGTTTTTTCTTCGGACATACTGTACCTCCAATTTTTTCCAATCAATCTAAGATATTACCAGCAGCAGTGTTGGCGGAAGGGCAACAACCAACAGAGCAAAGAGGACATCCAGCCAGAGGCACGTCCCCATTTGCGCCAGCCGGATCAACCCAACAACCGGCACAAGCAGCAACTTGGCAAACAGACTGATATCCGGGCTTTTTACGTCTGCCCAGAGGCTATCCGCGTCGCCGTTGCTGGGAAAGGCATGCAGGGCCAATGAGAAACTGAACCAGACAGCCGCCAATGCGCCCATATCCCGTATTTCTGGAAAAACCTGCGATCTGGCAAGTACGCAGGCCGATAGGCTTACGGCCAGAGCAAGTGCCGTGGATACAAAAAACGGAGCAACCGCAACCATAATATGCTGAAAAACAAACACGGGCTGCTCATGGAGTACATATCCCATGGGGTTACCAAGCCGCAGATAGCAGATTTTGTGGACATGTATCCCCATGCGACGGCAAGCCCAGGCATGGGCAAACTCGTGGACGATCACACCTGGAAAGGTTATGTACGACAATAGGTGTCGTAATACACTCATTCTTGCTCATTTTCCATAAAGCAACAGTTTGATCTGTTTATCAAGATTTATAGAGAACACCATTACCCTGTGAATCAAAGTTTATCAATTGAAATAATTTCATTTTGCTCTATACTTTGAAGCGTATTCATGAAAGATAAGAATTGATAAACGGAGAAGAGATATGACCATTGCCGGAATCGTACTGATTATTATTGCAGTTGCGTTTTGTATTCTGGTGCTGATACTGATTCCTACCCTCCTGACAGTTAAACGCACTGCAGAATCGGTTGCTTCATTGTCAGACATGCTTCAGAAAGAGCTGAAACCAACCATTCAGGAGCTTACAGTGGTGCTGACGGAGCTGAAGATTGTTGGCGCCGGGGTGGCCGAACATACCGATGATGTTAAAGAATTCATGTCGGCCTTGGGCGAGACCGGCAACAATCTGCATACCATCAACCGTTCGGTAAGGATTGTCACCAATGCCCTTAACACTACTACGGCCTGGATGTCCGGGGCCAAGGTTGCCGGAAAATACCTGATTGAACACTATCTCAAAAAACAAGGAGGAAATTAACCATGTCTGATGAAAGAGGAATATCCGCTGGTACAGTACTTGTATCATTTGTAGCTGGCGCAGCCGTTGGCGCAGGACTTGCGCTGTTGTATGCACCCAAGAGCGGCAAAGAAATGCGCGAGACGATTGCCGATCTGACCGAGGATGCAGTTGATAAAATCAAGGAATACGCAAGAGATGCCCAAGACAAGATCAAAACGATTATTGAGGAAGGCAAGGAGGCTGTTGTTGAGAAAAAATCTATCCTGGTTTCAGCCATAGAGGCTGGTAAAGAGGCGATGCAAAAGGGAAAGGAACCTTTTTCAGCGCAGTAGTTCATCTTAGGCACCATTGCTACGCCTGCGGTTTTGCTCAATCGGCACGGCAAACTCCGACCCAAATCTGAACGTTATATGGAACATTTATTCTTTGCCGAGTGCCTAACCTGACTACAAAAAAAGCCCACGTAATAGTGGGCTTTTTTTGTAAGGGAGTCAGAATAAACTGATCTGGCGGTTGGCCCAGTGAGGCTATATCCATTTGAAGGGGCGCCCCAGAGAAAACGCGTACTTTGTGAGGATTCCCCTGCGATTGACTTTTCATCTGAACTCCTCTATAGTTTTTAAACTTTGTCATCGGGATGTTACATGAGATCTGTTATTGTTGCCATAGTGGGACTGTTGCTTGCTCTTCCGGCGGGCGCGGCGGAGCTGGCCCAGTCGCTCCTTAACGAGCTGACTCATCCCACCGCTCCGGTGTTGGCATCGGCTGAACTGCCTGAGCTGATCTATGCCGACGAGCCGTTGACAGAGGAGGATCACTCCGGCAAGTTGAAGGAACTCTTTACCCTGGAAGAGCTCAAAGCGAAGGCCGATGAGGCTGGCGAATTTATGCTGCCTGATGTGGACTTGCCTCTTTCGGATATCCCCCTGGCGCTCAACAGCAAAGTGGAATATTTCCTGTACTATTTTCAGACCAGGGGCAAACCGTCATTTTCCCGTTGGCTTTCCCGCTCCTCCCGCTACATTCCCATGATGAAGGAAATTCTAAGGCGTGAAGGTATGCCGGAAGATCTGGTCTATGTGGCCATGATCGAGAGCGGTTTTCATGTGAACGCCCGTTCGTGGGCCAATGCCGTGGGGCCGTGGCAGTTTATCTCCGATACTGGCCGACGCTATTCTCTTCGAATCGATCAGTGGGTCGACGAGCGCAAGGACCCGGTCAAGGCGACTACCGCAGCAGCCCTTTATCTTAAGGAACTCTACGACATATTCAACGGCGACTGGTATCTGGCTGCCGCTGGTTACAATGCCGGGGAAAACAAAATCCTGCGTGCCATTGATATGTACAATACCAGCGACTTCTGGGAGCTTTCACGCGGTTCTTATCTCAAACGCGAGACCAAGGAATACGTTCCCAAGTTGCTGGCTGCCGCCATTATCGCCAAGAACCCGGCACATTACGGGTTTTTGGATGTAGCCTACCTGCCACCCATCGAATTTGAGACGGTCAAAATCCCCTCCCGCACTGATCTGGATCTGGTAGCAAAACTTACAGGCTCCAGCTATGAAACCATCAGGGAGCTGAACCCGGATCTGCGCCACTGGTGCACCCCGCCAAACTATCCTGATTTTGAGCTAAAGATTCCCAGAGGGACGAAACAGTCATTTGAGACGGAATATGCCAAGATCAGCGAGAATCAGCGCTTCGCGGAGAAGATCCTGTATACTCGTTATCATGCCCGCAAGAAGGATTCCCTCAAATCCGTTGCCCGCCGTTTCGGCCTCTCGACCGTAACCTTGTGCGAGCTTAACGGCCTCTCCAGGAAGAGTCGCATAGCTGGCAAGACCCTGATCGTTCCGGTCAAGCAGACGGTTGATTTCGGCCATGAGGGTCGTACTGCCAGCACTTCAGCGATGCCAAAGGGTGGTTTTGCCAAGTATTATACGGTCAAAAGGGGTGACACGCTGGAGACTCTCTCCAAGCGATTCAATGTATCAGCCAAGTTACTCTCTACCTGGAATAAGCTTAAAAGCAAGATTGTCCTCAAGGTCGGTCACCGCATCATAATCGCCAAGTTTACCGAAAAGAATGGGGAAATGGTTCCTGCCTGGGACAAGAGTTGAGATTCCCCGAGACTTCCGCAATTAATTCCTGGTTCAAACTAATTAAATGAAAGGATTTTCCCGATGTACAACCTTCTGATTTCCGCAGGGGCGGCGTTAGCCGTGCTTCTGATTCTGATTTTTGGCTTCAAGCTGGTCTGGTGGGGATCACTTATGATCGCCATGGTTCTCTTAACCGGAGTTTTTATTCTCTTGTCGCGCATCACCATGAAGAAGGTTATGGCTGCTATCGATATGGCCAGCAAGGATCTTCAGGGGCAGCGTTTCGAGAAGGCTGTTCGTGAGTTGAAAGATGCCCTGAAGTATGGAAAGTGGCAGATCTACGTGGATGGTCAACTCAACTCCCAGATCGGCATGATCTACTACATGAAACGCGACTTCTCAAATGCGTTTCCTTATCTGGAAAAATCATTCTTCAAAAATTGGGCGGCCATGGCAATGCTTGCCATCTGTTATATGAAACGCCAGAAAAAGGAGAAGATGATTGTCGCCTTCGACAAGGCGATTTCAGGTAGCCCCAAGGAGTCATTGCTCTGGAATCTTTATGCTTACTGCCTGAACGAGAGCGGGGAAACAACCAAGGCCAAGACAATTATCGAAAAGGGATTAAAAAAATTGCCTGGAAATAAAGCACTCATGGAAAATCTTGAAAACCTGAACCAGGGCAAGAAGATGAAGATGCGCCATTTCGGCGATATGTGGTTTCAGTTCCATCTGGAAAGCTTGTCAGCCCTCCAAAAACACCAGATGTCAACCATGGGTGGGCGCATGCAGCGCCGTTCGGTGGTCAGGAAATAGGTAACGAATGTTGGGATGTAGCGCACGATCTCTTTCCTGATTCGTTCTAATCTTCCGCTAAAAAGATTGTCATCCCCGAATGTCTTTATTGGGGGTACGGATTTCAGTATGTTGCCTGAATTCTCTAAGTTGCCAACTTAAAACAAGGGGAAGTTCTGTGGACAGTATATGAATTAAACGATAGTTCTATATACTGTCCCCATAATTCCCTGTCCTCATAATTCCAGGGGTGATGATGGAAGTAAATCCTTAACCAGCATTGGATCGATTAAATGGATAATTATCATGACCCTATTCGACATTTAAAATATCTTAGGCAGTCACTGTCGCAAGATAATGAGTCAATCGGATTTTTTATATCTGCTGGATGCCCTTTATCCGTTGTTATGCCAGATGATAAATGGCCGTTAATACCGGACGTTGAAAATCTATCTATCTTTGTTAGTGAGCAACTGAAAGGAAATGAAAAATATGCGGTACTGTTAAAAGAATTAGAAAAAGCAGGAAAAAACACCAAAAATATAGAAGATATTTTAAGTTTCCTTCGGAGCTTACTGCTTGTATCCAAGGGTGGTGATGTGAGAGGTCTGAGTGAAACTGATTTGTTGGATTTGGAGCGGGACATTTGCGCAGAGATTGTGAAAAAAGTTGATGTAACCTTACCTGACAAGGAAACACCATACCACCGTTTATGTAACTGGATAAGGTCAATAGATCGAAAGGTCGCGGTAGAGATATTTACAACGAATTATGATTTGTTGATGGAGCAAGCTTTGGAAGACTTGGAGGTTCCCTATTTCGACGGTTTTGTGGGGTCAAGGAGGTCTTTTTTTGACCTTAGGGCTGTGGAAGACAATTTGATACCAATTCACTGGTCGAGACTTTGGAAGATACATGGGTCAATCAATTGGTATCAGGAAGAAATAGGAGACCAGAAAAATGTATATCGATCCTCAGAGATAAAAAAAGATGCATCGCATTTAATTTATCCATCCCATTTGAAATATGAAGAAAGCCGGAAGATGCCATACTTGATCCATTCGTAAAAAGTCACGCAGCCAATTTACTAGAATATCCGGCTTCTTGATTAGAAATTTCACATATCTTGGAACAATTAAAATAAATTAAGCATAATCGCTCTT
>JBAYZR010000251.1:0-5689 GCA_041672425.1 Pedobacter sp.
CTTCAGCAGGGTCTTGCGGTCGGGAAACCAGGCCGATTGATCCCCCTGTTTGCTGCCGAACTCCAGTTCATCTATCTTTCCTGTGACCATGACTCTCTTTCCGATATACCAGGAAACCGCCTGCATCGGGCCGAAGGTGACGATGCGGGTGTCCGGTCCTGCCAGGGAACGCGCCTTCAATGCAAGATCGCGGGGAGATTCAGACCGGGCTATACTGCCCATGATCATCTGCGGGATAAGGATTTCAAGAAGAAAGGAACATACGCAGATCACGGTCATCATCCTGAACGGACTGTGACCGATAGAGGTCAGTACACCCACACCTTGCAGCAGAAACAGGAGGCCGATTGAGATGCAGGCAGCAGTGGAAAGTTGTGGGGCGTGGGTTACAAACTGGTGTAACGGGGATGTAAGTCGGGGCGCAATGTCCGTTATTAGTGAGGCTGCCTGGGGCAGACGGGCATACCCCATCCCTGCCACACCCAGAATGCTCAGAGTTGTACCCAGTATTATGGCTGTCGGTTTCAACTCCCTGCCGCGCCCTTCCATCAGGCAGCTTATGCGGTGGGCAATCAGAATGGCCAGAGGCGGGAAGATCGGTAGTATATAGGGAACCAGCTTGGAGCCGGATTTGGAGAAGAACAGGAAAATGACGGCGATCCAAATCAACAGGTAAAGCCCGGCCTGAAACCCCTCGTGATGTCGATTGCGCCAAGCCCGTATCAGTGCGCCGGGGATGAAAAACGACCAGGGCAACATAGTACCCAAAAGCACCGGCAGAAAGAACCAGGCCGGTTGGTAGCGACCATGCGCCGTGCTGGTAAATCGTTCAAAATGCTCGTGGATGAAGAAAAATCTGACGAATTCTGGGTTCCGCAACGAGACAGCAACAAACCAGGGAACGGTTACGGTCAGGAACAGCGTCAGGCCGGTTATGAGGCGCATACGGGAGATGATACGCCTGTTTCTGGTCAACAACAGATAGAGGAAGATGATTCCGACCGGAAAGACAATCCCGATCAGCCCCTTGGCAAGCACCGCCAGAGCGCAGAACAGGTAAAAAAGATACCAGGGGAGTGGGCTGCTGCGACGTTCTTCGCGCTGTGAGGCAATAATGAAGGATCCCAGCGCTGCCGTCAGGCAAAATGTCAGCAGCATATCGGTCAGTATGATGCGGGACTGTAGGACAAAGCCGGCCGAGGTACCCAGGATGATGGCGGAAAACAGTGCTGTACGGCGGTTGTAAAGTTTTCGGGCAATGAGGTATGTTGCCAGCACGGTTAACAGGCCGCAAAGGGCAGAAGGCAGGCGTGCCGCGAACTCCGTCAGGCCGAAGATCTTCAATGAGGCCGCATTTATCCAGTAAAGCAGGGGTGGCTTCTCGAAGTATTTGACGTAATTGAGGGTGGGGGTGATCAGGTCACCTTGTTCCAGCATCTCGCGGGGAATCTCGGCATAGCGCCCCTCGTCCGGGTCGATTAGTGGCAATCTCCCCAAAAACTGGAGAAATGGAATGCCCAGGACAACTGTCAGGGCCAGCAGGTCCCGCAGCCAACCATTCGTGCTGCTACGAGCATAGGCCTTGAGATCCCTCATGGATCACCGGTCTTTTCCCGGCGGATCAGGTCAAATGGCGCAACGCTGAAGGGTGGCCGCATGAGGATGAGTTGATTGGGATTGGCATTGTCGGAGACGCTGTTGTTTCCTCTCTTGTCCAACAGCTGTAGTTTATCGATGCGCATGCGGTCAGATCGCATGTTTGGGCCGATGAACTCCAGTTCGTCCCCGCTTTGGATGCGGTTGCGAACCCCTATGACCACACTGCCGTCCGTGCGCAGCTCCTCTACCAGACCGACGAACTCGTGGCTGCGGATGTAGGCTGAGTGGTACTCCTGCCCCACGTCACATGGCTCTCCGAACAGGAATCCGGTCGTGTAACCGCGGTGGCTGAGCTTGGCCAACTCCTCCAGCCATTCGGGTCGGCAACAATAATTGGCCGGGTCGGCAGCATACTCATCCATGGCTTGGCGATAGACCCGCAGCACTGAGGCCACATAGTTGATCCCCTTCATGCGCCCCTCGATCTTGAGCGAGGCTGCGCCGCTGGAGATGATTGCGGGCAGATGCTCCAGAAGGCAGAGATCGCGGGAATTAAAGATAAAGGTGCCGCTTGCGTCCTCCCGTACCGGAAAGTACTCTCCGGGGCGCTTCTCTTCCACCAGGTGATAGTTCCAGCGACAGGGATGGGCGCACTCCCCCTGATTGGCGTCACGACCGGCCATGGCGCTGGAGAGCAGGCAGCGACCCGAGTAGGAGATGCACAATGCGCCATGAACAAAGACCTCCACATCCATACCGGTACGGGCTACGGTCTCGGCAATGGCGACCAGGGTTGTCTCCCGGGCAAGATTTACCCGCTGAATCCCCTGTCTTTGCCAGAAGCGGGCACTCCGCCAATTGATGGTGTTGGCCTGGGTGGAGAGGTGTAATTCTCGCTGGGGTGAGATCTCGCGCACCAGATCGATAACGCCTGGATCGGATACGATGTAGGCGTCAAAGGGAAACTCATCCACCTCCATGAGGAACTGTTCCAACTGCTGTAGCGCATCGTTGTGGGGGTAGCTGTTAACGGTAAGATATGCCTTGACCCTGTGGGCATGGCAGTAGTCCAGGGCTGAAGCAATCTCAGATACGGTAAAGTTGTCCGCAAGGTTGCGCAAGCCAAAGGACGTCCCTCCCAGATAGATGGCGTCGGCGCCATAATGGACAGCGGTTTTGAGCTTTTCCATGTTGCCTGCGGGGGCAAGCAGTTCAGGCATTTTCACGGGATATTCCGGTTCAACACCAATTTCCCATCCACAACATCCACCCGTATTGTTCCCCCCTCATTTACCCCTCCGCTGATAATAGCTCTGGCCACTCGGGTCTCCAACTCCCGTTGCAGATAACGTTTGAGGGGGCGGGCGCCATAGACCGGATCATAACCTGCCTCGGCAATGAAGCGCAGTGCCTCATCGGAGATTTCAAGGGATATGCGCCGCTCTCTTAGACGGCTCTTGAGCTGTTCGGCAAGCAGATCGGTGATACGGATGATTTCATCCAGATGCAGCGGTTTGAAGAGAACGATATCGTCCACCCGATTAAGGAACTCCGGGCGGAAGCCTGCCCGCAACTCCCTCATGACGTTATGGCGGGCCTCTTCGCGGATATCGCCGGTCGACGTGATCCCTTCAATAAGGTATGGAGCGCCAATGTTGGAGGTCATGATAATGACCGTGTTCTTAAAGTTGACAGTACGCCCCTGACTGTCGGTCACCCGTCCATCATCCAGGATCTGCAGCAGGATGTTGAATACGTCCGGGTGAGCTTTCTCGATCTCATCAAAAAGCAGCACACAGTATGGTTTGCGCCTGACCGCTTCGGTCAGTTGACCACCCTCTTCGTAGCCGACATAACCGGGAGGAGCGCCGACCAGTCGCGATACGGCAAACTTTTCCATATACTCGGACATGTCAATCCGCACCATGTTATCTTCCGAGTCGAAAAGAGCCGCTGCCAAGGTCCTCGCAAGCTCGGTCTTGCCAACACCGGTGGGACCCAGAAAGATGAACGACCCGATCGGGCGGTGCGGATCCTTGATCCCTGAGCGGGCCCGCAGTACGGCATCGGCGACCAGTTGCACCGCTTCATCCTGACCGACCACCCGCTGATGCAGGATATCCTCCAGCCGCAACAGTTTTTCGCGCTCCCCCTCCACCAGTCGTGTGACCGGAATGCCGGTCCAATGGGACACGATCTCGGCGATTTCGTCCTCGGTGACCTCTTCTCGCAATAGCTTTTGTCCACCCTGGTTGAGTGCAAGCGCAGCTTCTTCATTTTTCAGAGCTGTTTCCAACCCCGGCAGTTCGGAATACTTCAAGCGGGATGCCTGTTCCAGATTGTAGGCCTGCTCGGCCTGACCGATCTCACGACGGGTCTTTTCGAGCTGTTCCCGAAGTCCCTGTACACGCTGAATCGCGCATTTTTCGGAATCATACTGTGCCCGCATGGAATTTGCCCGTTCGCGGTCATTGGCCAGTTCCTTACGGAGTACAGCCAGACGTTCCTTGCTGACCGGATCCTTCTCCTTTTTCAGTGCGGTTTCCTCTATCTCCAACTGCATGACCCGCCGGCTGATGGTGTCCAGTTCCGAGGGAAGCGAGTCGATCTCGGTGCGCAGCATGGCGCAGGCCTCATCCACCAGATCAATGGCCTTGTCGGGCAGAAAACGCTCGGTGATGTAACGGTTGGATAGGGTGGCGGCTGCCACCAGGGCGTTGTCCTGAATCTTTATACCGTGATGCACCTCAAACCGCTCCCGCAGACCGCGCAGGATCGAGACCGTGTCTTCCACGGTAGGCTGTTCCACCAGCACAGGTTGGAATCGGCGCTCCAGGGCGGCGTCCTTCTCGATGTGCCTGCGGTATTCATCCAGGGTTGTGGCGCCGATACAGTGCAACTCTCCCCGTGCCAGCATTGGTTTGAGCATGTTACCGGCATCCATGGATCCCTCAGCCTTACCAGCCCCCACAATGGTGTGCAGCTCGTCGATGAACAGGATGATGCGCCCTTCGGCTTCCTTGATCTCGTTCAGCACCGCCTTGAGACGCTCTTCAAATTCACCGCGGTATTTGGCGCCAGCGACCAGTGAACCCATATCCAGGGCAAAGACGGTTTTGTTCTTGAGCCCCTCCGGCACATCGCCCCGTACGATACGTTGGGCCAACCCTTCAACAATGGCGGTTTTGCCAACGCCCGGCTCGCCGATCAGCACCGGATTGTTCTTGGTTTTGCGGGAAAGGATGCGGATCACCCGGCGGATGTCGTCGTCACGACCGATAACCGGATCCAGCTTGTCGTTGCGCGCCATCTTGACCAGGTCTCGTCCGTATTTTTCCAACGCTTCGTAGCTGTCCTCCGGGTTGGCTGACGTCACCCGCTGGTTGCCGCGAACATCGGTCAAGGTTTTGAGAAATTTCTCCCGGTCGATCCCAGCCTGTTTGAGTATCTTTCCGGAAGGAGTTTTGTCACCTTCACCGAGCAGGGCCATCAGCAGATGCTCAACGGAAACATACTCGTCCTTGAGTCGCTTGGCTTCATTTTCCGCTGCAACCATGATACGCGAGAGCCTCTGCGAAACGTAGATCTTGCCCGGTTCAGAACCAGGGCCCGAGACGCGCGCTCGTCTATCCAGCTCTGTTTCCACCTCCTTCTTCAGGAGTTCCGGGCGGATATCCATTCGCGCCAGCATGCGCGGCGCCATTCCGTCAGCCTGATCCAGCAACGCC
This sequence comes from Pedobacter sp., assembly GCA_041672425.1. GTDB lineage: Bacteria > Desulfobacterota > Desulfuromonadia > Geobacterales > Pseudopelobacteraceae > JACPFJ01. The sequence goes on from JBAYZR010000251.1 coordinate 5,328, forward strand.
CAGAGCAGGTGTTCACCATCCACTTCGACGTGTCCGTAGGTGACCGCCTTGTTCTGTGCTTCTGCAAATGCTTCCTGGGATTTTTGTGTCAGTCGGCTGAAGTCCATACGCGATCCTTTGTGTTACAAAATATGCGTCGATACGTCCTGTATACTAGGTAATCATGGTAACAGGGAATGTCAATGAACAGTTTTGAAGCAAGGAGCCGGGTTGACGTCACGCCGGATGTTGTATATAAATAAAAATAACTTTCATTTAGGGAGTCGGAATAAACTGATATACCAAGTTTTACGCACGGATTCAGGTCGAATTTGTCGTTCCTGATTGAGCAAAACCGCAGGCGTAGCAGGGCTACGTTGAGG
>JBAYZR010000252.1:0-5682 GCA_041672425.1 Pedobacter sp.
TTCAACACGGTCTCGATTTCATCCACCAGCATCCGTCCGGTTGGTATGCCGGTCCAGCCGGAGATGACCTCGGATATGATCTGGGGATCGACTGCAACCTGCACCAAAGGCTCTTTCCCCTGAATTTCGGCCAGTTCGGCCTCCAGCTTCTTCAGCTCATCCCGCTTCTGCGTCAGGGTTTCATCGACCGGGTTGATGCCGTGGATCTCGCTGATCTGCGTCTGCAACCCGATTATCCGGGTGGCGATATCCATCTCCTGCTTCCAGCGGGTGTCAAGCACTTCCAGCCGGGCCTGGCAATCCTTTTTATCAGAGTTAAGCGCATCGATCCGCTCGACCTGTTCACGTCCCATGAGCGATTCGCGTTCCAGGATTTTTAGTTCGCTGTCGATATCGGCGATCCGCCTTGCGATATCCTCTATGGCAGAGGGGCTGGTTGTAAGCCCGATGGCTACCCGGGCGCAGGCGGTATCGAGGACACTAACCGATTTGTCGGGAAGCTGGCGGGCGGTTATGTAGCGATGAGAGAGCCGCACAGCGTCACGCAGGGCCTCATCCGTTATCATTACCTTGTGGTGCTTCTCCAGGAAGGGGGCAACGGCCCGCATCATAACTATGGCCTTCTCCTCGTCCGGTTCTTCCACCTTTACCACTTGGAACCGCCGGGCAAGGGCCGCATCCTTCTCGAAGTATTTTTTATATTCGGCCCAGGTGGTGGCGGCTATGGTTCGCAGCTCTCCTCGCGCCAGTGGGGGCTTGAGAAGATTGGCCGCATCTCCCGACCCGGCCGCAGCCCCTGCGCCGATAAGTGTATGTGCCTCGTCAATGAAGAGGATGATCGGAACCGGCGATGATTTCACCTCGTTGATGACCGATTTGAGCCGGTTCTCGAACTCACCCTTGATCCCCGCTCCCGCCTGGAGAAGCCCCAGATCGAGGGTGCGTATCTCCACATTTCGCAGCGGCGGCGGGACGTCACCCTGCACGATCTTGAGGGCGAACCCCTCCACCACGGCGGTCTTGCCAACTCCTGCCTCGCCGGTGAGGATCGGGTTGTTCTGGCGGCGGCGGATGAGGATATCAGTCATCTGCCTGATCTCGAAGTCCCTCCCCAGTACAGGGTCGATCTCCCCCTTGCGGGCCTTCTCAGTAAGATTGATTGTGAACTGGTCCAGGGCCTTGGTACCAGCAGGAGCCGACTTCTCGCCACCCTCCGCAACGGAGCGTGAAGCGCCGCCGGTCTCTGCGTCTTCCCGTGAACCGGTCACCAGATCGGTCAGATTCTTTTCCAGGGTTTCAACGGATATCTTCTTGAACGTGTCGGAACTGGCAATGAGCATCCGGCTCATCTCCGCATCGGAGAGAAGAGAGAGCACGATATGCCCGGAGCGCACCGCCTGAGCCTGGTAGTCGACAGACGCCATGAGCCACGAATTCTGGATCATAAGGGGAATCCGGGGCGAGAGCGCCGGGGTGCGGGCGTTACCCCGTTTGAACCCCTCGATAGCGCGGGTGAGATCGGTAACCAGCCTTCCTTCGTTGATCTCGAAGTGGCGGATGATCTTGTGAAGATCGGTGTTCTGCATCTCCAGAAGCTTTATAAAGAAGTGCTCCGGCTCAACCTCGTAATGGGTATGAGAGAGGCAGAGCCCCGCAGCCGCTTCCAGGGCGCCCCGGCAGGTGGCGTTCAGTTTGCTGATTAGTGACCGCAGATCCGTTTTTACCATGGTGTTCTCCTTTAATGGTCTGTCATACTGTATCAAATAAAACCTGCCGCCTCAAAGGTGACATAGGGATCTTTTCCCATCTGTACTCCCGGCGTCTTCATCCAGGTTGACCAGCCGAGGCGGGGGGAATCGGGTCTCTGCCCGCCAAGAACGAATCCGGGGACTTCGTCCTGTCTGAGATAAGGCCTGACTTCAAAGTCGTACTCCACGCCGGCCATATAGCTGACAAGGGAGACAAGGGGCTTGAGCATGTCTCCGTCCGGCATGAATCGCAGAAACCTCCGGTAGGGCAGCGGTCCCAGGTTCAGGCGAAACCGCGTCTGACTCTCCCAGGCGTGCCGGCCGCAGACGGCGTCGATCCCCATGCGGCTGTTGGCAAGTCCTAATCTCGACCGGTCCTCGGACTCAATCTCTATCTTCCGATCGACGAATTGATCCAGCGAGGCGTCTATCCCCAGGCCGTCCGCTACCGTTGTTTCAATAGCACCGGCGGAGCAGACCTGCCGCGCCATCTCTCCGCCGAAATAGACAAGTGAATCGGACGAAAAAACGGTTCTGTCGGCCAGTCCCCCGGTACCCAGACCGATCAGACTCAGAAGATAGGCGGAACAGCGATCCTGCTTTTCTGCCCGGTAACTGGCGGCAAACCGGTTCTTCTTCCATCCCAGGTAGAAGAGCGAGATCAGTCGGTGATGGAAGATGTCGAGAAACGAGGTCAGCGTTGAATCCTTTGCGGCAAGGCGCTCCATGGCAAGCGTGGTGTACCAGTGCGGAAGCGGACCGGCAACGTCCAGGAGCCCCATGAAGGTCACCTGCATTTCCACGGTTTTCCCATCAACCGCTTCCCTGACTCCCGCTATATCGCTCGGAGGAAACCCCATATTCGGTTTGACCTTGAAGCGCACCGGTTCATCAGCAGGAGAAAGCGATTCACCCACCTGTCTCCGGGAGTCCAGAAGTTCGATGAGCTGCACGGCCCTGAAAAAGGAGAGTCCGTGAAACTCTTCAAAAACCAGCTTCCTCAGAGCAATATTCGCTTGCCGTTCCTCGGTGGCCACTGCGTGAGCCTCTCTTTCTGCTGTAACGTTTTGATGGTAAGCTGAGAGAAGGAGTTTATTGAAACGTACTGGCCAAGAAAGCGCTCCAGCACGCTTGCGAAAAGGTACACCCCCGCCCCGCTGAATTTGTCTTCATCAAACGTTATGGTTGTCTCCATCCCACGGCAAAAGGAATGGCCGACTCTCCTCGTCACATGCCGCGATTCCAGCGCGACGATACCGTTTATCTGCTGCCGGGTTGCCGGCGAATTGTCGAAATCATACAGCTTCAGGATCTCCCTGAGCGCATCTTCCCCCCCCTCCACAATCGACAGGTAGTTGAGGGAGAGATGGGATATGAGCCGCCACTGGAGCGCCCCGCCAAGGGCGCTTCTTCGTGCCGGGGTCGGTTTCACGAGGCAGCATATGCGGGCAACCGGCGCCGCGACCTCCATCTCAAAGTCTCCATCACGGTCGCCGAACGGCAGACGGGCGGGCAGATCACGGTTGGTGCAGGTTATTTTGACCGTTATGGTCTCGGCGTCAAGTTCCGTATGCTGGTATAGGAGATCACTGAATGAGAGAAAGACGTCCGTCCCGTTGTCCCCTTTTCTTCCCGAAAAACGCCGCTGCATCTGCCAGAAGGCCCCTTCCGTGAACTCCTCTTCTTCGTCCAGATGGTGGCGGATCGAGTAGAAGGGCTTATACTCGGCAAGTTTTTCAGCGGTGGAAAACGACGTGGCCGCCACCCGGTCGATACTGAACACCTCCGTGGCCTCGATTCTCCGCAAATCTGGAATCAGCATGTATTCGGTCTTCTGATGCTCCATACGAATCGGCTCGGCAATGCGCTTGAAGAGGTTTACAATCGGTGTCGCATAGAGGCAGAAGGTTTGCTCATTCACCAGGAACGTCCCCTTGGCCGGCCTGTCCAGATAGATCCAGATGTCCATGGTGTCGCCAAAGGCCGTCTGCCTGAGCCGGTCAAGTCCTGTCAGATCGAAGAAAAGAAATTTCTCGGGGAAGCAGAAATACTCGAAGAGCATCAGGTAACCCGGAAAGGAGCGCCCCTGGCAGGGAAGCAGCCCCTCGTCCCGGTCGAATCCGGCTGCTTGTATGGCGTCGGTATTGAGGCGAATGATCTCCGGCGCACCGGTGCTTTCAACCGCTTCGCACTCCACGCGGCAGACATTGTTGAGTAGCAGCTCATAGAGATGGAACATATGCTGCCGCTGGCCGTTGAGGTAAAAACGGAGGTTCTTGCAGTCAAGCTGGGAGAATGTGGTGTTGTTATGGGCCTTGAGGCGCACGACAATTGCCTGCTGGGCATCCCTGACCAGCCTTTTCGGTTCAGTCAGGGTTGCCGAAACAACCTCAATGGGCCAGAGCGTCACCGGTGAGGCTGTGGTAAACTGGCACGGAATACCTTCAACCGGCTTTGAGAACAGGGGAACATCTCGCTCGATCCTGTAACCCCCGGCGGGAATATTCTTGACAGCAGGATCGAACCGCACCACCGAAAGTGATGGGATGGGGTTGGTGTAATGGGGGTAGAGGATGTTCAGCAGCGATTGAGTAATCTCTGGAAAATCATCATCGATCTTCCGGTGTATCCGGGCAGAGAGAAACGCAAAGGCCTCGATAAGGCGTTCTGTGTGCGGATCCTCGCACTTGTCGGCCTCAAGAAGCAACCTGCCCGCGATCTTGGGATACTTCCTGGCGAACTCCCGCCCCATCTCGCGGACAAAGGTCAACTCGCGTTCGTAACAGCTGAGAAACTCGTCGTCCATTCTGAACATCCTTATGGTCCGTGACAGGCCCTTACTTCGCTATGACAAATTCTCCCCGGTTGATGTCCAGATAGGTGTCAAACGTAATCGGTTCGGTGACCGGGTCAATCACCAGCAGCGCGCTGATCCTGAATCGGAGGCTTCGATTAATTGTCTCGGCTCCGTCGATACGTACCGACACGTTCCTGAGCCGTGGTTCAAACAGGGCAATGGTACGCTCGATCTCCTGCCTGATTTGGAGACGCACCGACGGGCTTCTTGGGTTGTATGACATAAAATCCTTGAGTCCGTAGGTGAATACCGATGCATTCACATGGACGCAGGATTCAGGCGCATCAAAAATGCAGCGCCTGGTATTCAGCAGGTTCTCCAGATCCCGAATGACGGACTCACGGATCTGTTTAATGGTTGTGTACCCGCTTTGGACAGGCTCATGTGAAACGCCCGGCTCGCGGTCAATGAGCCTGTCCAGCAGTGATGGCCGTAATATGCTCTCACCCATGGCGGAATGTAATTATACCTTTTTGTTCGCCTCAAGGTCCCAGCCGGCCGCAACCTGGCCGCCGCCGCTACCGTCGGCCCGTTTCTGCTGGGTGTAGGAGAGTTCAATCTTGCCATAATTGAAGCTGACCTCTTCCAGAGGCAGCGTTTCACCTCCCTGGGAAGAGCCGCCCGGCCTGTACGAACTGACGATGCAATTGCTGAGCTTGTACTCCATGTACTTTACCTTGTCACCGCCGGCCCGGCAGAGTTCCACCGTCACCGTGGCAATGTGCTTACCGCTCGCACAAGCCTCAAAAATTTTTGGAGCGGCCTTGTCGAGGGCTTTTACGATACTGAAATCGGCAAAGTCTGCCCGCTCTGCGCTGGCTCCTCCTCCCGTGCTTGCCGAGCCGGATGCCCGTTGGCTCACGCCGTGGCTATAGGAGAGAACCTCGATCCAGTCCTTGTGCTTGTCGTCGGTGCTTTCGCCCGGGATGCCGTCGATTTTCAAAAATGCGTCGAATGCCATGGTTTTATCCTCCTTAATGTTGGGTTTGACTACTTACTTCGCAGGTGGCGGCAGATTTGCCACCAGCCGCAGGGATATCGTCAGTTCGTCCAGCTGGACGAACTGACGATATCCCT
>JBAYZR010000253.1:0-5659 GCA_041672425.1 Pedobacter sp.
CCGCGCCTCAATCGCAAAATCCTCAACGTAGCATTGCTACGCCTGCGGTTTTGCTCAATCGGCACGGCAAACTCCGACCCAAATCTGAACGTTATATGGAACATTTATTCTTTGCCGAGTGCCTTATAGCTATAGGGCAACATTTTTTTCCAATGCTTTTCTTATGGTTATTGATAGTGTGCCTAACCCGTAAGGTTTCATGATAAAATTACGAATCCCTCTTTCCTTGGCCTGCTTTTCATTGATCTGCTCGCAAAATCCGGTGCAGAGAATAATGGGAATATCCGGTCTGATCGCCATGAACTCTCCAGACAGTTCCATACCGGAAAGTCCTGGCATGGTCATGTCCGTTATAACCAGATCGAATGCATTCGGGTCTGAGCCAAAAAGCTTCAGCGCATCATTACTGTTGGTTGTAGCAGTGATTGTGTAGCCAAGGGATTCAATCAGTTCCTGTCCCGATTCTACCAGCATTGTTTCATCGTCCACAAAGAGTATGCGTTCTGTTCCGCGATACATCGCTTCATCCACTGCTGGCTCACGCTTGAAGTCTCCCCCGGCTTTTGGCAGAAATATGTGAAAGGTGGTTCCCTGCCCTGGCTCGCTATAGACTTTGATCGCCCCCCCATGGTTCTTGATGATCCCCTGGACCATCGCCAACCCCATTCCGGTTCCTTCTCCAACCTTCTTTGTAGTAAAGTACGGATCAAAGATCCGTTCCTTGACGGCAGGTTCCATTCCATGGCCGGTATCGCTCACGCTAAGCCTGATACACGACCCTGGTGTCAAATCAGGGTAAAGGGAGAGCAATGAGTCGTCGACATCGACATCCGACAGGGAAACGCTCAGTATCCCCCCTTTGGCGCGCATTGCATGCGCCGCGTTGGCGCCCAGGTTCATCAGCACTTGATGGATCTGAGTCGGGTCAGCCAAAACCATGTCACCCTTGGGAGCGATAGAAATGTGCTGATGGATTTCAATGGTGGATGGAAGTGAGGATCGCAGAAGCTTCAACACCTCTTCTATTAATGAAGTCAGCGGTACTGGTCTTCGTTCCTGCTCGCTCTGGCGGCTGAAGGAAAGGATCTGTTTCACCAACGATGTTGCTCGCAAACAGGCATTCAGCACCCGCCGAAGGTCGTGTGCCGCCGGGTTGTCATCATCAAGTTTCATCATGGCTATTTCCGAAAAGCCGATGATTGCAGTCAGAATGTTGTTGAAATCATGGGCAATACCCCCGGCAAGCGTACCGATGGCCTCCATCTTCTGCGACTGGCGGAGTTCTTTTTCGAGCCTTATCTCATTGGTTACATCCCGGTGGATGCTGACATAGTTGATAATAGTGCCATTATTATCACGAACAGATGAAATCGTGACCTCCGCCTCGAAGTTTGAGCCATCCTTCTTTTTGGTAGTGATGCGCCCGGACCAGAAGTCATCGCGATGGATAGCATCAATAAGTTGACAATAAAACTTCGGCTCATGCGTATCGCTCTGTAGAACCCGTGCGTGCTGCCCGATGATCTCATCCCTGGTATAACCGCTTGTCTCCTCAAAAGCCGGATTCACGTAATTTATATGCCATTTTGCATCTGTAATAAATATTGATTCCGCAGCCTGCTCTATGGCTGTTGCCAGGCGAACGCGTTCTTCCTCGGCCAGTTTGCGTTCGATGATTTCATCGTGCAAATCACTGATTGCCTGCGCCAGTTCCGCTGTTCGTTCCACAACCCGGGTTTCCAGGGAATCCTTTGCTTCCTGAAGTTTTTTTGTCAGTTCCCTGATGTGAAGATGCACGGCAATGCGAGCCAGTAACTCTTCTCGTTGAAAAGGCTTGGTGATATAGTCCACAGCCCCTACTTCAAGTCCTTTTACCTTGTGTTCCGTTTCTGCCAGCGCTGTCATGAATATTACAGGAATGTCTTTAGTGCTTTCCTGGGACTTTAACCGACGGCAGGTTTCATACCCGTCAATACCCGGCATCATGATATCGAGCAGGATGAGATCCGGATGGGAATATGCCGCCCTTTTGATTGCGCTCTCTCCATCCTCCGCCACGAGAATTGTATAATTAAACTCCACAAGACAATCCCGCACAACGGCCAGGTTGTTGGGGTCATCATCTACTGTCAGGATTATGGGTTTCCGTTCATGTGATTTATAAGTATTATGTATTTCAGGTATCATTTCCTCTCCTCCCTATACTGTTCAGCCAGCGCCAGAAGGGCTTTTGTCTTAAACCCTCCGGCCAATTCACGCAACCTGTCAGCAAAACATCTGAATCTGGAATCCTTAAATTCCAATTCAGCCGCCCATGCCTCTATTTTCAGCATATCTCCCATCATTGCCAATTCATACAACTCTTCTATTTCATACGATGCAGGAATCTCCAGCACGTAATCGTGTTTCTCGGTTCTACTGCCGCTTTCCACGTTTTCCGTTTCCTTAATGATCGTATCCCATTCGATCCCAAGCTGAGTCCCGATCTTCTCCAACAGTAGATCAATTTGGATCGGCTTCACCACAAAGTCGTCACACACGGCCACAAATGACTCCTTGTGAGCATTATCGGTGGCCGTGGCCGAGGCGCCGATAATCCTGGTTTCCTCCAGGTTTCGATTGTGCCGCATGATCGTGGCTGCTTCCAAGCCATCCATCTCCGGCATCACCAGGTCCATTAGCACAAGATCCGGTTTTTGCTCCTCCGCCCGAAGCACCGCCTCCTGACCGTCTTGTGCAGTGTCAAGCTCAAATCCCAAAAGTTCCAGCAACGAAACCAGCATTGAGGTATTGCCAATAGTATCGTCAACAACCAGAATCCTTTTTCGCTCTCCATGATAGCCGATAATGTGGCAATCCGTATTCACAAGGATGGCATCACTATCTATCAATGTCGGCAGCGCTACCTCAATCCAAAAGGTGCTCCCCTTGCCTAAAACGCTTTCCACGCCCATTCTGCCCTGCATCAGCGCCAAAAGGCTTTTTGTGATGTTAAGTCCCAAACCGGTACCTTCACGGACCTGCCTGCTGCTCGCCAGCTGGGTAAACGGATCAAAGATCGTCTCCAGCTTGTCTGCGGGGATTCCGATCCCTGTATCCTCTACTTCGCAACGCAGCAGGCCACCACCTGTCAGATCATAGCTCACGCGCAAGACAATACCTCCCCGGCGTGTGTAATTGACCGCATTGCTCAACAGGTTTAGCAGGATCTGCCGGAGTTTGCGTTCATCCCCCCGTACATACGTCGGCAGATGTGTATCGGTTTCATACTTAAATCCGAGTTCCTTTTCATCCGCACGTAATTTGGTGAGGCTGATGACTTGTCGCACAAGAGCGGGGAGATCGAACGCTACATCCTCGATCTTCATTTTGCACGCCTCGATCTTGCCCACGTCAAGTATGTCGTTTATAAGTGTGAGCAGGTGTTCGCCGCTGCTGCGCATGATTTCCAACTGCTGACGTTGGGTATTCGTCAGATTATCCTGGCGTTTCAATATCTGTGTATATCCCATTATGGCATTGAGCGGTGTACGTAGTTCATGGCTCATATTGGAGATGAACTCGCTTTTGGCCCGATTTGCCGATTCTGCCTGCTCCTTGGCAATAGTCAACTCTGTTGTTCGCTCACCAACCAATTCCTCCAGATGATCACGATATCTTTCCAGTTCACCTTCAGCTTGCTTGCGCTCGGTAATGTCTTCGGAGATACCCAGGAGGTACTGTGGTTTACCATTCTCATCCAAAATAGGAATTTTCTTTGAATGCAGTATTCTTTCGCCTTTATGAACGGTATGAATCACTTCCTCGGGAAAATCGATGATGTGTCTGCTGAGAAGTACTTCCCGGTCTTTTTCGCAAAAATGCTCCGCAATACCTTGGGGGAACAAATCATAGCTGTTCTTCCCCTGCAACTCTTCCCTGGAATACCCGAGAAGTTCCTCACCTGCCTTGTTAAACCTTACAAATCGAAGTTCTTCCGCATCCTTCACAAAAATCATATGCGGGATGTTTTCAACAATGTTATTGAGAAAATCTTCCCTGTCCTTGATTGCACGACTCATCCTGTTGAATTCAGAGGAAAGTTTCCCGATTTCGCTTTTGGGAGAAACGACCTTTACCTCGGGGTGTTCCCCTTCCCCGACTTCTTTTACCGCATTGATAAGGGCATATAAAGGGCGAGTAATGAAGGTAACGAATAAGTACAGCAGGAGAACCCCGGCAGTCGAAAACAGGACAGCCAGTATGCCGCCTCGTACCATGATATTATGTCCCGATTTACTCATTACCTCCTTTGAAAGACCTATGCGCACCCAGCCGATATGCTCCCTGACAGGTGGCGCGGAATCGTTACCCTCAAACAGAAAGAGCCCCTCTTGTGCTTTAACGGTAACTACAGGTACGATGAATTCAAAGACATCCTCATGTTCGGCAAAACTGAGCGCCATACCTGGATTTAAAGCTTTAGATGTGCCTTGGGGATATTTTTTACCTTCGTGAATCAATATTTCAAACCGCTTGTTAAGAAATGAAACGAACGCGACGTCTTTAATTTTCATCACCGAGAGGGCAGCGTTCTTAAGTTGTTCAAGGTTCTCGGACAGTACCGGTAGCTCCGCACTGCCAGCAGCAATGGTGGCGATAGTCTCTCCTTTTTTAATTATCTCATTCCTCAGTATCTTTCTCTCGGTGTAGATCGACTCAATGGTGTAAACCATCGAAATAATGATAATCAACGGCAACAGGAACAGAACCGCCTGTCCTCTGAAGGTCAGGGGTTTCATCGCCTTCAGTCGGTCAACGACTTTTTTACTCAGATTGTCCGGCAATATCCTGTTACGGTTCATTGTTTGCCTTTCCACCACTATGTAAGATGGAATGTTTATTCTTTGCCGAGTGCCTTATAGCAGGCTCTCCCCGGTCATCTCCCGTGGCTGGACAATCCCCAGCATCTTCAGCATGGTAGGAGCAACATCAGCCAGTCGGCCCCCTTCGCGCAGCGTGACACCCTTACGACAATCATCCACCAGCACAAGCCATACGGGATTGGTCGTATGGGCAGTGAACGGCTCACCATTTTCATCCTGCATCTGTTCGGCGTTGCCATGGTCTGCAGTGATCAGCGCCGCCCCACCCATTTCCCGCACCTTGGCAATAATCCGCCCGGCACAGGCATCCACGGTCTCTACCGCCTTGATTGCCGCTGCCTCGATGCCGGTATGACCAACCATGTCGCAGTTGGCAAAATTAAGAATGATCACATCGTAAAGGCCGCTATCCAGGCGAGTCAAGAGCTCGTCCGTTACCAGGAAGGCACTCATTTCAGGTTTCTGGTCGTAGGTAGCTACCTCTTTAGGTGAGGGAATCAATACACGATACTCGCCTGGAAAGGGTACCTCACTGCCGCCATTGAAAAAGAAGGTCACATGGGCGTACTTCTCGGTCTCGGCGATGCGCAGCTGTTTCAGCCCGGCAGCGCCCAGCACACCTCCCAGGATATTGGTCAGTTCATTGGAAGCAAATGCAATCGGCAGAGCAAATGTAGCGTCGTACTCGGTCATGCAGACATAGTCGGCCAGTTTTGGATGGCATCTGCGCTCGAAGCCGTCAAAACCGTCCAGGGCAATGGCACGGGTGATCTCTCGGGCCCGGTCAGAGCGGA
>JBAYZR010000254.1:0-5658 GCA_041672425.1 Pedobacter sp.
GACAGGGGCGGCCAGAGGTATCTCAGCCGGGTCAAGATCCGGAAATGTTGCGCGGATGCTCCGACCGCGAGTGACAACGCCGGAGACCCCGAAGCTGATGTCGTCCGCACGTTCATAGCATAGTACCTGCAGGGGGGCGCCTGGAAGAATGCCGCTTTCCAAGAGTGGCTGCCCGTTGTCATCGATCATGGCGCGCGAGAGCGTAGTCAGAAAGCCGCCCATGGCTGGTCCGAAGCCGACACAAGCGATATCAACTTCCATCTTCTGGCGTTCAAAAGTCATGGTCGCAATTTCTCCGTTTCAGATAAATAGATGAATAAGACAAAGCTCCGGATCCCAGGTTTGAGCGTAATGAAGCAGGTGGACTTTTTGCTGAATCATCAGGCCGGATAGTCCAGTGCTTCCGGGATCATAACCTTGCTGATCGCCATCGCGGCTCTATCCTTGGACAGACGTGCGCCGGTGAGAGAGATGTCCAGTCGTTGGCGCAGGGTCATGAATGTCTGGAGCGATGTATTGGGACAGGGTATGGGCTCAAGGGCGTCCAACTGTTCTCCCTGGAAGCAGGTTTCAAGAGTATCACTGTAGCAGTCGGGGCGGCTATTGTAGCCGTAAACCAGTTCAGCGCAGATGCGGCCTACTTCGCCTGCAGAACGGGCCGCTTGAACATGGCAGAGGTCGCTGAAGAAATTCACGAAGCCCGCTAATCCAGAGGCTACCACCGGATTTTCAGGCCCTTTCGCTTCCAGCTCAAGTGTGTTAAGGATTTGCTGACGAGACGCCAGTAACCAGCAGAGGGCATCGGCAAACGGGAAGACCACTCCATGGCGTTGTGAGTGATAAAGGGGCTTTCCATATGCGTCCTTAGACTTTTGCAGATAGTCAAAGGTCCAGAGCCATAGCTCCATGGCGCTTGCCAGGGCGCAGGCGCCGGTTCCCGGACGCTGATTGGCAATCCCGCGCAGATCCAGAATCCACTGGCGGAACTGTGACAGAAAGAGTTCGTTGGTTATTGTGATGGATAGTTGCCTGCGCTGGACCGCCTCGGGGCCTTCGTAGGTTGCCTCAAGTTGGGAGTCCATCCATTTCTGTCCCAGGAAGCCCGGGCAATCCTCAGTAATACCGTAGCCTCCCATAAGGCTGACCGCCTCCCGCATCATGGTTGCTCCGTGCCCGGTGTTCCAGAGTTTGCAGGCCGGACAAAGGACATTCGTGAGCGAGTCCTTGATCATGAATTGCACGAGTGTGTTGGTGGCGAGTTCCTGGAACCGGCCACCATCCCGTTCGGTTTCCGGCAGTCGTGTCATCGTCAGGTATTCAAGAGCATCCTTCTCCAGCTCCTTGAACAGTTTCATCTGGGCTCGTGGTCCCTTGATTCCCAATTCGGCAAGAATCCGGTTTTTCTCGCGCTCGATCAGATCGTACTCGTCGAAGAGTAGAGCCGTGGCAAAGCCTAGGGCAGCCCCTGCTTCGCCGCTTGCCCATACATCTATCAGGCGTTGCAGCGCATCCTCTTTTTGCTGCAGACCCAGATCGTGGCGGGGAGAACCTGGTGAGCTGGCGTTTCCGCCGCGAAAGCGGGTGCGTTGATAGCGGATAACCGGCTCCACTGATGACAGGAGTTTGGCCGAGGTCATGATGCCCACCGGCACACGGGTACGGCGGAAGACCGACTCGATCAGGTCAGCATGATTAATATTGGGGATTATGACACCGTCTTTTATAGTGTAGCCGCCTATGATTCTGCTGGCTGGTACCTTCAGACTCAGGATCGGATCAGAGGTAGAGGAAAGCTGGTGCACTAGCTTGAGTGTGGTCGCTCCGCGGTCGAATGTACCAGGGTCTCCTTCCTCAAGGATGAGCATAGCGCTCCCCTTGATCCGCTCATCATCGGAATCGACAGCCGCAGTCACGAAGTTGGCAAAGCCCATGTTGGTGATGAAGCGACCGCGTTTCTCCACATGCAGGATAGGCTCCTTTCCATCTTCCCATTCCACCACACGCATCTTCCCGGAAAGGATACCGGTATCGACGCCGACGTAAGGGAGAGGCTCGGTAAGTGCAAAGGCGCCACGCCACACTTTACGGTCTTCGCCTGGTTGGGGGGGAACGCAACGGCTCATGTAGGTAAACTTCTGTTCCGGGGTTCCCTTTTCGTGGATCGGTGAGAGGGCAAGGTTGCTGGCCAGGGAGCAGGTTGCCGCCCCGCCGTCCACCCATGACAACTCGAAGGCTACCAGCGCAAGGGCGAGATTCTTGGGCCCGGCAATGAAGCCGCCTTCCTCTGGATCCATGAAGACAGTGGTCAAACCCACTTCATCAAAATTTTTCAGGAGTTCGGCCTTCTGTTCGGTCCATTCGTGGGAGTTGCGGCCGCCATCCGCCACAATACGGGCTACCACCCCTCTTGCCACAGAACGGGCGGACTGGACGATCATCTGGATTTCATAACGATCGGCAAATCGCCACATTATCTGGCGGACATCATCCCCGGGAAGGGTGCTCATGAGCTCCGGAGACTTGTTCTCATTATTCGATGTATCCATGTTAGTATTATCCCCCTTGGAATATGAAATTTGAATCAATTCGCTTCGATCACCGTGAAATAACTTTGTAAATTTAAAATGTTAGATGTCAGTTGGTAAGTTTCCAAGTACGGATGACAAGAGCTTATATCAAGCTGATAAATATTAATCATATCGCATTTGATACGCAATAACTTTGAAAGATAGCACGAATGACCGGCTATGTCACGACTGCTTTTTTGTTTCCTTCCGGTTGTGGTTCATGATAATACAATCACCCTGATTACGTTGTGTGTATGGAGGATTGGAATATGACGGATTACAGGCCGATGACAGATCTGCCTGAGGTTGCTGGATACTGTACGGGGGATTTCCTCGTATTGGTTGGTGAGCTTTTCGGACGTGGATATGCCAATGGATTGTTGGAGGAGGCCCGTCGTATCGGCATGACCGTGATAGGCACTACAATGGGAAGGCGTGACAGTGATGGTGCGTTGCGGCCTTTGAACGCTGATGAACTGTTTGAAGCAGAGACGCTTCTGGGAGGGGAAATAATCAACGTGCCGTTGGAGGCTGGTTTTGATATGGAGTTCATTGATGGTCAACCATCAATTGCCGACCAACTCAAGAAAGTCAGACCGGATGAATGGCGCGAGATACGTTTTTCAGACGAATCCGTAGAGAAGGCCAGGGCAGCAGGAACCGCCCGTTTCCGCGCCAATCTGGCGCAGGTGGTTATGGAGATTGAGAGGCTCGTCCCTGCCGGTTCCAACGTACTCTTCTCTCATGTCATGGCGGGCGGTTTCCCACGGTCTCGGATATTCATGTTGCTCCTCAACCGTGTTTTCAAGGGGACTGGAGACAAGTTCCAGTCCTCAGAGGACTTCTGGAATAGCAGCCTGGGTCGCTTGTGTGAAGTCAGTTTCAACGAGGTCTCCGCCGACACCTTTCGCTATCTGCTGGAGGAGACAACCGCCATGCGGGAACGTCTTTCCGGCGCTGGCGGGCAGGTGCGTTATACTGCCTATGGCTACCATGGCACAGGTGTGTTGGTGGGCGGTGATTATCGTTGGCAATCTTACATCCCATACTTGCCGGGATGGGCCAAAATGCGTCTGGAAGACATTGCAGCCGAGGCATTTGGAAACGGGATACTCGCAACGGTCTATAACTGTCCCGAGATCCAGACCAATTCAAGCACCCTGTTTTTGGGAGTGGAGATAGCACTCTATCCGCTCTTGACCTCCATCCGGCGGGCAATGGGCGAATCGGCTGCTGCCCCGCTCTTGGAGACCTGTCAGGGGATGCTGAAAGAAGGAGAGACCCTTGCTCATCTGCTGGAACGGGCCGATGCCTATCTATCATCGCCGATCCTGGCCGATATTCTTCACTATGACACATGGCCGCAGCCTAACACCCGCGAACAGGCCGAGTTGATGCTGACCAGCTCTGCAGAGTTGATGGGGATGCACACCGATCAGAAGCAGTTGATTTGTGCCGAGTTGTCACGAATAGTTTCTCTGGCCACAGGCAGGTTAATGATACATTCCTCGTGGAATCCTGCTGCTGCAACACTCTGGTTGAACCACGACACCATAGCTCGATTGCTGGTCGATAGCCGTGGCGCCGGGATTCTGTGAAACTGCCGTTGCGGAAGAGATTCGTTGCGTATCATGGAACTGCATGTCCAAGCATTGTACGAGGGGAATTATGAAGATTATTATCAGAATCATTTACATTGTTATTCTTGCCGCAATCTTGTTGCAGGGGTGTGCAACCCCCCAGGTAAACAAACCTCCCGATGCCCTGTTCGTGGATGGAGAACATTCCTTTCAGAATGGCAACTATGAGGATGCTATTGCCCAGTGGAAGAAGGTCAAGGAGAGTTACCAATCACCGGAATTGTCGGCCCGGGCGGAGATCGGCATCGCCGACGCCTATTTTCTCAATAAGGATTTTATCGAGGCATCCGCTGCCTATGAAGATTTTCGCAAACTCCACCCCGCGCATGAGCGTGCAGGCTATGCTCTCTATCGCCAGGGATTAAGTAACTATAGACAGGTCAACCGCATCGACACCGATCAGACCCCGGTAAAAAATGCCCTGTCTGTCTTTGAGTCTTATCTCAAGTTTTACCCGGCTGGCGAGTATGTAGCAGATGTGAAGGAGAAGATTCGTGACTGCCATGACAAACAGCTCCAGTATGAGATCTATGTTGGGCGTTTTTACCTCAATACCGGGAAATATCCTGCTGCCATCGCACGCTTCGAGGAAGCTCTCAAAACCTTTTCCGACCTGCAACGTAGCGATGAATTGCTCTACAGCCTGGGAGTGGCCTATCTTGAGGGGGGGCAGAAAAACAAGGGTCGGGAAGTTTTTGGTCGCCTCTTTAAGGAGTTTCCCGGCAGCCCCTATATCAATGACGCCAATAAGGCGATGGATAAGTATTTCTAGCGCTTCTGGCGCTGGCCAATCTGCTTCTACAAGAACGGACCCTATTCATGAATTCTACAGCAAACATCCTGCTGTATTGGCTGGCAGCAGCCTACCTGCTGGGCTCAATACCCACTGGGCTCCTGCTGGGCAAGGCATACGGAATAGATGTGCGCAATGAAGGGAGTGGCAACATCGGAGCCACCAACCTCTATCGCACGGTGGGTCGCAAGGTCGGCGTAATAACGCTGGTTGGCGATTGTTTCAAGGGTCTTGTTCCGGTGTTGGCAGCCATGGCGTGCGGCCTTGGCGCGGAACACGCGGCTTGGGTGGGTTTGGCGGCTTTTTGCGGACACGTATTTTCGGTTTTTTTGCGTTTCAAAGGGGGGAAGGGTGTTGCTACCGCCCTGGGCGTGTTTCTGGCGCTTTCGCCGTTGGCTGTGGCCATTGCAGTAGGGGTGTTCGCTGTACTGGCGTTCAAATGGCGCTATGTATCTCTTGGCTCTATCTCCGCTGCGGCGGTCATGCCGTTGGCGGTGTCTCTGCTGGGAGGCAATCGGGTTACGTTGCTCGTGACATCGCTCATAGCGCTGACGGTGATAGTCAAACACCACGAGAATATCAAACGGCTTGTGGCGGGTACAGAGAGCAGGTTCAAGGCGTAAGGGAGTCAGAACAAACAAATATACCGTTTTACATC
>JBAYZR010000255.1:0-5629 GCA_041672425.1 Pedobacter sp.
GGGTCAGATTTGGCTGAACTGATTGAGGCAAACCGCAGACGTAGCAGAGCTACGTTGAGGATTTGGTGATTGAAGTTCGGTCAAAGATGGCCTGAAGATGAGATGCAAGATAGCCATGTTATTTTTTTACAGCTCCTTATCTCAAGCAACGGAGGAAATACTACCATGAGCACGCTTATCACCAAAGACGGCACTGAAATCTATTACAAGGACTGGGGCACCGGACAGCCCATAGTCTTCAGCCATGGCTGGCCGCTGAGCGCGGACGCCTGGGAAGACCAGATGCTGTTCCTGGCCTCTAACGGTTTTCGCTGCATCGCCCATGACCGCCGTGGCCATGGCCGATCGAGCCAACCCTGGAATGGAAACGACATGGACACCTACGCCGACGACCTCGCGGAGCTTGTCGAATCGCTCGACCTAAAGAACGCCATCCATGTCGGCCACTCCACGGGCGGCGGCGAAGTCGCCCGATATATCGGACGCTACGGCACGAAACGTGTGGCCAAGGCCGTGCTGATCGGTTCGGTAACGCCGCTGATGCTGAAGACGACCGCTAATACGGGCGGCCTGCCGATAAAGATTTTCGACGAGATTCGCGCCAATGTCCTCGCCGACCGCTCGCAGTTTTTCAAGGATCTCAGCACACCGTTTTACGGCGCCAACAGACCAAAAGCCAAAGTCTCGCAGGGTCTGCGGGATTCGTTCTGGCTCCAGGGGATGCAGGCGTGTTTCAAAGGCGTCATAGATTGCATCACGGCCTTCTCCGAGACAGACTTCACGAAAGATCTCGCGAAACTCGATGTTCCCACTCTCATAATGCATGGAGACGACGACCAGATCGTACCGATCGGATCCTCGGCTCTGCTCTCGGCCAAAATCATCAAAGGCGCTACGCTGAAGATCTATCCGGGCGCGCCGCACGGCATCTGCTCGACCCTCAAGGACCAGGTCAACGCCGACCTGTTGGCGTTCCTCAACGCCTGAGGCCGCTTTATCCGGCCATTTTAGAGCGGCTGGCCGCCGCTATGCAGCACGATCACCACCAGAAACAGCACACAAACCTGCAAGCAAAAGGAGAATTGACATGAAAGGAAACGAGAAGGTCATTGAGCATCTCAATCTGCGACTGGCC
Organism: Pedobacter sp.; assembly: GCA_041672425.1. Lineage (GTDB taxonomy): Bacteria > Desulfobacterota > Desulfuromonadia > Geobacterales > Pseudopelobacteraceae > JACPFJ01. The sequence goes on from JBAYZR010000255.1 coordinate 1,136, forward strand.
GAGGAGTTGACTGCTATTAACCAGTACATTGTTCATTCGGAGATGTGCGCTAACTGGGGTTATGAGCGCCTGCACAAGATGATCGAAAAGAGGGCCATATCCGAAATGAAGCATGCCGAGAAGCTGATCGCCCGTATTCTCTTTCTGGATGGTCGGCCGATCGTAAGCGAACTCAACAAGATCCATATCGGCGCCGAAGTGCCAAAGATGCACGCCAACGACTTGAGAGCCGAGGAAATTGCCGTCAAGGGCTATAACGAGAGCATCCGGCTAACTCTGGATGTGGGCGACAACGGTACCCGCGAACTGCTGGAGGAGATTCTCAAAGACGAAGAGGAGCACATCGACGAGATTGAGGCCCAACTCAACCAGCTCAAGCAGATCGGGCCCCAGAATTATCTCGTGGAACAAATCCACTAATTGAGTAGTCCGTTCTCAGGACAAAAGAAACCGTTCTTCCCCTGCCGGCTGCTATGCTGATGAATAGCCTGAGCGAAAATGAAGAATCAGCAAGGAGGAGCGCTATGCGTAACTCAACAGAAGGAAAGATAGGGTGGATTTTACTTTGGCTTCTGGGAATCCCGCTGCCGGTTTTACTGTTGTTTTTTGTCCTGCGCGGCTGCACCTGAGGCGGCTTTGTTTCGAAAAATGCTTACTGACGACAATGGGACCGGGAAAAGTCCTTTCGAACATTGGCATAAAGGCAGGAATCAGAGATATCCTTCAGCTGCGGAAGTGAGGTTCTGATTTAGTAGCAACATAATAACAGGAGTCCTTATGGCACTCATTTTTGAATGTATTCAAACCGAAGGGATCGCCGAGCTTTCCTATCTGGTCGGCGATGATTCCGAGGGAGTAGCCGCAGTCTTTGATCCCCGTCCGGACGTTGACTGCTACCTGCAACTTGCCCGCGAGAAGCAGGTGTCGATCACGCACATTTTTGAAACACACAACCATGTTGATTTCCTCAGTGGCGCGCGCGAACTTTGTACGCGTGTCGATTCAGCGAAAATATTCCTCAGTCACGAAGGAGGCGCACGATACGGTTTCGACCATGAGGAGATCGCAGACGGAGACAACTTCCTGTTCGGAACCGTTCTCATTACAGCTCGGCACACGCCCGGCCACACGCCGGAGCACCTTGCATATCTTCTTGCGGAGGAGGATCACCCGGACGTGCCTTGGGGCGTGCTCACCGGGGACTCGCTTTTCGTCAATTCCGCCGGGCGGCCCGACCTCCTCGGCAGTGGCGAGGAGAAAAAGCTGGCCAAACAACAGTTCCACACGCTACGCGATTTTTACCTGAACCTCAGCGATGGCGTGATTATCTACCCGGCGCACGGTCACGGCTCGCCGTGCGGCGCGGACATCGGCGAACGGCTCAGCAGCACGATTGGTTACGAGCGGCGCTTCAATGCTTTCCTCCAATTTAAAGATGTGAAAAGCTTCACCGAATACGCTCTTTCCACGGCGCCGCCTACACCTACCTATTATCCGTGGATGAAGAAGCTGAACACCAAAGGCCCCATAGTACTTGGCAACCTGCCGACAGCACGTGGGCTTCCCCCAAAATTCTTCCAGGAAGCTATGGACGACGATGACAATGTCCTCATCGATACCCGCATGCTGCTGGCCTTTGGCGGAGGCCATATCAAAGGCGCGCTCAACATCGGCGGCTCACCCCAGCTCTCCATCTGGGCTGGCTGGCTGCTTGAGCCCTCCAAGCCCATACTTCTTGTCCTGGAGTCCGACGATAAGCTCAAAGAAATCATCCGTCTGTTTCTCCGCACCAGTTACACGAAGTTCGCCGGCTACCTCGTCGGGGGGATGAAGGCGTGGGATAACGCCGGTCTGCCGCTGGAAGATGTGGGGCAAATGACGGTGCATGAGATCAAACGCGCGGGAGAAAAACTGCAGCTTCTCGACGTACGCGCACCAGATGAATGGCAAAGAGGCCACATCCCCAATGCCCGCCATATTTTCCTGGGCGAATTGCGCCAACACCTTGGAACACTGGACAAAACCAAGCCAACAGCCGTGTATTGCGACAGCGGCTATCGTGCGAGCATTGCGACGAGTATTTTGAAACAGGCAGGGTTTGAGTGCGTCTGCAACGTCCCCGGAAGCTGGCAAGCATGGAAGAACGCCGGATTCCCGGTTGGAAAAGAGATCGAGCAGAAGGGGAAGAAATGAACACACCCACGAATACGCGTTCTCCTGGCCGAGTGATTCCGAAGTCTGTTTCTTATCTTATTGGCACCCTTGCTCTCCTGCTCATATGCGCTACAGCCGATGCAGGGACAATCGTGGACGCGCGAGATTATGCAGGACCTGCCTGGTCACCTTATCTGGCAGGCGCGGGCATTGGAATGCTTTCCTGGCTGACTTTCTACTTTTCCGATAAACCCATTGGAGCCTCATCGTTCTACGCACAGCTCGCGGGCTTTCTCGGCAAACTCATCGCGCCGCGCCACACCGCATCACTCGTTTACTTCAAAGACAACCCGCCACGTGTGGGATGGCAAGCTGTCTTCGTGATCTCCATCATCGTCGGGGGCGCTCTTGCCGCCGTCACCGGTGGCGAGTTCGCCAACGAATGGCTCCCGCCCATGTGGACTGAACGCTTCGGCGACAGCATAACGCTGCGGGCGGCAGTCGCATTTGCAGGCGGCCTGCTCATGGCTTTTGGCGCTCGCCTTGCCGGAGGCTGCACAAGTGGTCACGGCATCAGTGGAACGCTTCAGCTCAACCTGGCCTCCTGGATCGCCGTAATTTGTTTCTTCATCGGCGGCATCGCTGTGGCCATGCTCCTCTTCAAATGGTGAGGAAACGATGATTGATCCTGGCAACGCCGTAAAAAAACGGGGGAAAAATCCCGCGCTGCACGTGGACGCGGCTCCCGAACTGATCGCAGGCGCGATGTTTGGTTTGGCGTTTGGCGTCCTCTTGCAGAAAGGCGGCGTGGGGAAATTCCATGTTCTCATCGGCCAACTGCTCCTCCAGGACTTCACCGTCGCGAAAGTCATGCTGACTGCAATTGTCGTCGGCATGATAGGCATATTCACGTTGCACCACTTCGCCAAAGTGAACCTGCACATTAAGCCAACTCGAATCGGCTCAAACATCATCGGAGGGCTCCTTTTCGGCGCGGGCTTTGCGCTGATGGGCTATTGCCCCGGCACTGCCGCCGTCGCGCTGGGGCAGGGAAACTGGGACGCGCTTTTCGGCATGGCGGGACTGATCGCCGGCTCCTGGATGTTTGTTGAGCTTTCGGGATGGACAAAACGAACGATCGAGAACTGGGGCGACCTGGGCAAAGTGCTGCTTCCCGATCTGCTGCATGTACCACGTGGCGTGTTTGTGGTCGGCTTTGCAATGGCACTCACCGCCCTTCTCGTACTGTTGGAACGATTCACCACCCGGTGACTACAACCTCAACGCAAGGAATCCATGTTGCAATGTCCGATGATGAAGGATATGGACGAAAAATCGGGGTATGCCCGCATCGCCACAATCGTAAAGCAGATCCGCTCCACGAACAGGGAGCGCACGCTCTTTTGCGATTGTGGCGACACTCTCCAGGGGAAAACGTTGATCATACAATCCGGCTGCCACGGTTCATTCCTGGGGCGCCTGGATCTGGAAATTGACGGGGGGCGTGTCGTTGACTACCGGCACCAGCTGATTGAGGTTGAAGCCGATATAATCCCCGATCCCGCAGTAGCTGACCTCGTCCGCCAGGCGCTCGCGCCTTATCAGGAAGAATTGTCAACGGTTGTGGGCGAAACGGCGATGGCGCTCAACCGGGCCACCGCGCTGGAAACGACGATGGACAATTTCCTGTTGCAGGCGTTGCTGGAAAGTACGGGCGCACAATTGGCATTCTCGAACGTTTGCACGCGACCCGTACAACCAGATGGGTGGTTACATCAAACGAGGTCTCGGTTTCAACGCCTATATCAAAATAGAGAATCCACCAGGACAGCGCGTTCAGCAACTGTTTGTCGGTGATGAACTGCTGCAGCCGGGTCGCTATTACCACGCAGTCTTTGTCACCGAGCAGGGTGTTGCACAGAAGTACGGTCGCAATCGCCAACATCATTCTGAGCGAAGCATCGAGGTGTTAAGGACATATCTTGCCAGACACCCCCCGCTGCGCGCAGAACTACGGGGCACGTTCGTCGCAGTATAGGTTATAGAACAGGAAACAAGCGCTCACCGGGCAGGAAATGTATGGGATGCGCACCTTCATCAATGTCGGCTGCGTACAGTGCCACAGCGGCCCCAACCTGGGGGGGATGACCTTCCAGAAAATGGGCGTGTTCCATGAGTACTCCAACAAGGATCCTGGACGCTTCAAGGTTACGAACCTGGAAAATGATAAATATGTCTTCAAGGTACCTATGCTGCGCAATGTGACCCTTACCACCCCCTATTTCCATGATGGCGAGGTGGGCAACCTGGCGGAAGCAGTGGATCAAATGGGTTACCTAC
>JBAYZR010000256.1:0-5590 GCA_041672425.1 Pedobacter sp.
CCGCGCCTCAATCGCAAAATCCTCAACGTAGCATTGCTACGCCTGCGGTTTTGCTCAATCGGCACGGCAAACTCCGACCCAAATCTGAACGTTATATGGAACATTTATTCTTTGCCGAGTGCCTAACGGGTATAACAACCCTCATATCCCCGCCTTTTCCAGATCAAGCGCCACCAGCTTCAACAGTTCTTCGTCATTCATCTCGGTCAGCAAGGTTTCCGCCCCTTCCAGCAGTTCAGTCGCAAGTCCGGCCTTGGCGGCAATCATTGCGTCAATCTTCTCTTCAACCGTCCCCTTGCAGACAAACTTGTGTACCATGACGTTCTTATTCTGTCCGATGCGGAAGGCGCGGTCGGTGGCCTGGTTCTCCACTGCCGGGTTCCACCACCGGTCAAAATGGATCACATGGCTGGCGGCGGTCAGATTGAGGCCGGAACCGCCAGCCTTAAGGGACAATACGAAGAAGGGGGGCCCATCCTCATGTTGAAAGCGGTCCACCAGTTTTTTCCGCTCTGACACAGGAGTGCCGCCATGCAGCACAAGGCCGGGGCGACCGAACAGTCTGGACAGGAAGGTGGCTATCGGCCCGGTCATTTCCCGGAACTGGGTAAATATAAGCGCCTTTTCCTGACGTGAGGCAATCTCTTCGGCCAGTTCGCGCAACCGGATAAACTTGCCGCTACGCTCCTCGGCATAATCGCCATCCCCCAAGGCCTGACCGGGATGATTGCAGATCTGTTTGAACCTCATCAGCGTGGAAAGAATCAGCCCCCGCCGTTTAATCCCCATTTCCTGTTGTTCCTTCAGCGCCTCGGCCAGATCCTTTACCACCTGGCTGTACAGCCGTGCCTGGGCCTTGCTGAGACCGCACCAGGCAGCCACCTCGACCTTGTCGGGAAGATCGCTGATGACATTCCGGTCGGTCTTGAGGCGGCGCAGAATATAAGGCTGCACCAGTGAGCGCAACGGTGCATACGATGGTGGCTCGCGGTTTTCCAGAGACGTAACGAATCGTTTGAAACGCGTGGATGAACCGAGCAGGCCGGGGCAGATAAAGTCAAACAGCGACCAGAGATCGGACAAACGGTTTTCAACAGGTGTGCCGGTCAGGGCGATCCGCGCCCTTCCGGAAAGGGTCTTGACCGCCTTGGCCTGCTGTGTGCCGGGGTTTTTGATTGCCTGGGCCTCGTCCAGCACAATCAGATTCCATTCCAGCTTTCTGATCCACTCCTGGCGTTGGAGCATGCCGTAGGTAGTCATCACCGCGTCAGCGGACGACAGAGCTTGTTCAGGGTCTGCTGTGATACGCGCAAGTTCTGTCCGTTCCATCTCTGACGGATGCAGACAGACCACCGACAGCGATGGCGCAAAGCGGGTAAGCTCGCTACTCCAATTGGAGAGCAGCGATGCCGGCAGCACCAGCAGGCTGGGAACAGCTTTCCCGGCGCGTCCCTGTTGCGCCAGCAGGAGCGAGATAACCTGGATGGTCTTGCCCAGCCCCATGTCGTCGGCCAGACAAGCGCCCAGCCCCAATTCCGACAGGAACCAGAGCCAGTTCAGGCCGGTCTGCTGGTAAGGGCGCAGTGTCGTCAGCAAACTGGAACCAGCCTGCACAGCGGCAAGCCTGGCCGGTTCCCGCAATCCGGCCAGCATATCCCGCAAGCGGTCTCCCGCCTCCACAAAGGCCCAGCCGGTTTCATCCAGCGTGGGATCGTTACCGGACAGGTCGCGCCGGGCGCCGGACAGAAGGCGCATCCCTTCCACAAACGACAGACCATCCTCGCCTGCCTCGGCCTTGACCCGTTGCCACTGTTCCAGCGCCTGGCGGAGCTTGTCGCCATCCACTTCTACCCACTGACCCCGCAGAAACGCAAGCCCCTCCTCTACAGATGTCAATGTGGCAATCTCCTCCGGTGTGAGGTCAACGCCACCCAGGGTCAGTTGCACCCTGAAATCAAGCAATGCATCTGCTGAAAGAGTTTTCCCTGCATTTGAACCGATAGACACCTTCACCTGGGGGCGGGGACGCTTTTTCCACCAGTCCGGCAGACGCACTACAAGGCCGCTACCCTCCAGGGCAGACACATCCTTCAGAAACGGGTAGGCTTCCTCCGGCGTCCAGGCCAGCGGATGATAGATATCACCACTCTCCAGCAGCTCCCGCACCCAAGCGCAGCGAGTGCTGGCATCGTGAACCGGCTCCAGCAAACGCAGCAGCGCTTCGCGGTTATTAGCTCCGGCATATTCACTCAGCGCCTGGTTGAGCGGCAGATGCTGGGCGCGGGCATTCTTGCCAAGTCGTGGTATGTAGGTCGCCATGAAGGCAAAAGGGAATTCAGGATCTTTTTTGTTTTCGGCAAGATGAAAACAGACCCGTCCCACCTGACGCCAGAGCGGCGCGTACTGGTGCAGGAAACCGGCCAGCCCCTCTGTATGGCAGACAATCGAATTCAGCGCCCAGGTGTCGAGATCGATCCAGATTGCAGCAAGAACGTCCGGAGAGCAATATTCAGCGCCCGGCATGGGGGGAATGCTAAGGGTCAGATGGGCAAGGACAGATGCATCGGGAGGTGGTAGCGGTTCAAGACGCCCGGAATTTGGCTGGGTTTGACAGAGTAGGAGAAGATAACGGGTACCGAAATCGCGCCAGAATATCCAGGAGAGCGGCCAGTCAGGGGTGGATTTCCCTCCGGCAAGTGTCATGATCCCGGCTGCCTGGGAGGCGGCAAAAGCCTGCTCAATAGCTTCGGCGCGAATTGGAACATCACATGCCGCTTCGGGGCCGGAACCATTCCGGGTAATCATAATCAGATGTCCAGCAGGGGTCAGGGTAATGTTCAACTCACTTTGTGTGGTCATATGCAATGATCGCTACACTGCGCAATCAGGAGGGTATCAGCTTCGACTGCATACACCAGGCGGTGGCAGTTGTCTATTCTGCGAGACCAGAAACCAGCTAACTGATGCTTGAGTGGTTCGGGTTTACCGATACCGGTAAATGGTTCGCGCAGAATCTCCCGAATAAGCTGATTGATGCGTTTGAGTATCGCCTTGTCGGTCTTCTGCCAGTAGAGGTAGTCTTCCCACGCTGCGGTTGAGAATTTTATCATCATTCCGACAACTCTCTAATTTGTCCGCCTCCCGCACGTAGTTCCTCGACCGATTCAAGTAACCGCCTGGCTCCTTGCGGATTCCGGAGAAGGTATGCAGTTTCTTCAAGTGCGTGATAATCATCAAGGGAAAGGATGACAACCGGTTTGCCACGCTGGCTGGTCACTACCACAGGAACGTGGTCTTCATTGACTGATCGCATGACATCTGCCAGGTGCTGTCGCGTATAGGTATAGGTCAGAGCATTCATAACTATCGTCTCCTTGGCGAATATGTACATAACATAGTACATATCGGTTAAAATATCAAGAGATTCCCAACAAAGCGCAACAGCGGTGAATCCGGATGATAATCGAGGGAGAAAATTACCGCAAAAAGAAGGGGACCATCGGAAGTAAACTATGATACGTTAACAAAACAATTTGAGCGCCGTGCCTGGGTCAATGCTCGTGAAAAATGACAAGAAATGATTGGCATCAAACAGCACATTCCCGTATAAACAAAAACTACAAAAATATGCCTTAAGAGGTTCAAGTGGAAGAAACTCGCAAACAGAAAGTCAGCATGGTCAGCCTGGGCTGCCCCAAAAACCTGGTGGATGCCGAGGTCATGCTCGGTCTACTTTCCAAGCAAGACTATGAGATCACTACCGATGAAAAGGCTGCTGACGTTATTATCGTCAACACCTGTTCGTTCATCAAGGAGGCCAAACAGGAGAGCATCGACACCATTCTCGACCTGGCCGAACGCAAACATGACGGTCGTTGCCACACCCTGATTGTCTCCGGCTGTCTCCCGCAACGCTACCAGGAGGAATTGGCCAAGGAGTTGCCAGAGGTGGACATATTCATCGGTACCGGCGACTACCCTCGCATCGCCGAGATCCTGGCAGAAAAAAGCGGAACCGACCAACAATTGCGCTATATCGGTGATCCTGACTACATCTACGACGAGACCCTGCCGCGTCTCAACTCCTCACCGGCCTGGTATTCCTACCTGAAGATCGGCGAAGGATGTTCCAATTGCTGCTCGTACTGTATCATCCCTCAACTGCGGGGCGCCTACCGCTCACGGCCAGAGGATGCCCTGGTGGCCGAAGCGGAAAGGCTGGTCGCCCGGGGAGTCAAAGAACTTAACATCATATCCCAGGACATAACCCGCTACGGCAGTGATCTGGCCGATGGCGCCAACCTGGAGACACTGATCCGACGCCTGGCTGCAATTGATGGCCTACGATGGATTCGATTGCTCTACGCCTACCCTGACGGCATTACCAACAGCCTGATCGAGCTTATCCGCGACGAGCCCAAGGTCTGCAAATACCTTGACATACCAATCCAGCATATCTCCGACCCTATATTGAAGGCTATGAAGCGCAGAAGTTCAGAACAGCAAATTCGCGATTTAATCGTCAAGCTGCGTAGCGAAATACCGGGTATCGCCCTGCGCACTTCGCTGATTGTCGGCTTCCCCGGCGAAACAGTAGAAGACTTTACCACTCTTACGCAATTTGTGGAGCAGACCCAATTTGACCGTCTGGGGGTATTCTGTTACTCGAAGGAAGAGGGGACACCCGCAGCGGAGATGCCGGAGCAGGTTACAGAGCGTGTCAAGCGGGAGCGTCACAGGAAACTGATGCGCGCACAGGCACGACTCTCCTTCCGGCGAAACCGATCCCTGATCGGAACAAGCGAACAAGTCATCGTGGAAGGGTTCAGCGAGGAAACCGAACTACTACTCAAAGGTCGCTCATCACGGCAGGCGCCGGACATTGACGGGCAGGTCTACATCACCTCCGGCAATGCCAATGTGGGTGACATCGTTACACTTAAGATCACCGACTCATCAGATTATGATCTGATTGGCGAGATCATCGATTGATTGGATAAGTTGTGGCATAAACCTGCCACTATCAAGCTTTATCCGCCAACCATCTCTTTTGGCTTGACAACCCTGCCTTTTTAGGTATTATTTGCCGCCTTTACAGTGGCCAAGATCAGGAGGCAATGGAGTCATACATGGCAACCAAACCCAAAATAAAATGGAAAGAAATCAGGGAAATCCTTCAAAAGATGAAGGACGACACCCTGCGCGAGATAAACAAGTCCCTGAAAAACGGGACTGAAACCCTCACTATTGGAGAACCGAGCGGCGACATATACGACCAGGCCTCATCTGAACGAGACCGCGAATTGGGGCTGATCCTGGGTGATCGTGAGCGAGAAAAACTGCACAACATCGATGAGGCTCTTTTGCGCATAGAGGAAGAAGAATATGGAATCTGCGAGGAATGCGAGGAGGAGATCCCCATCGGACGACTCAAGGCAATGCCCTTTGCCCGTCATTGTGTCAGATGCAAGTCAGATCTCGAAAAGCTCCAGGCCCAGACCAGGCGTTCCGAGGAAGAGCGGGCATACCGGGAAATCCCATTAGGGAGCGAGGAAGATGATTCTTAACGGTCGCGTTTAACCCTGTCCAA
>JBAYZR010000257.1:0-5577 GCA_041672425.1 Pedobacter sp.
GCGTGGAACCTTGGCCATGGCCCGTACCGGCATTGTTGACTCAGCCACGGCTCAGTTTTTTATCAATGTAAGTAACAATGATTTCCTTAATCATCGCGATAAAAGTATGCAGGGCTATGGCTACGCCGTATTCGGTAAGGTTGTAGAAGGTATGGATGTGGTTGACAAGATTGCCGGGGTGAAAACCGTTACGCGCGGTTTCCCGGATGTGCCCGAGCAACAGGTGGTGATCAAATCCATGACTGTCTTGAAATAAAATACTTTTTACAGCTCCTTAGCTGTTTTTCGCAGATGTAGAAAGCATATTTATGGCGACTATGAGGTGGTGAAGAAATGGGAATGACCGAAAAGCTTGTTACCTGGACACATGAGCAGAAGTGTCTAAAGGCGGTTGAATCACTGGGTAAGAATGATTTTATTGCCCTTTATTGTCCCACCCCCCAGGAGGCTTGTGATTACATAGTAAGTGAGGCTGGCGATGCACTCAGCATTGGCTTCGGTGGGTCCATGTCCGTTGCAGATCTGGGGGTAGAGGCTCTGCTGCTGGAACAGGGTAAAGAGATCCTCAATCATAGCAAGCTCATCCTCTCCAGGGAGCAGCGTATGGAGATCATGCGTCGACAGCTTACCTGCGACCTGTTCCTCACCGGCTCTAACGCTCTGACCCTGAATGGAGAGTTGGTGAATATTGATGCAACCGGCAACCGGGTTGCCTCAATGTTTTTCGGGCCACGGAAGGTGATTGTGGTGGTCGGTCGAAACAAGTTGGTCGACGGAACAATCCTGGATGCCGTGGCTCGTGTAAAAAACCGGGCCACACCGCCCAATGCCAAGCGGCTTAACTTCAATACCCCCTGTGCCAGTACCGGTTTTTGCAGTGATTGTAACTCCCCTGAACGGCTCTGTCGGGTTACAACAATTATCGATAGAAAACCTCGCTTTACGGATGTGAGGGTGCTGGTGGTCAACAGCGACCTGGGCTTTTAACGGATATGCCCTTGCCTTTGCTAAAGGCCCTGACTGATTTTTTCTTTCCTCCCCTTTGTCATGTCTGTCGCACATTTATCCCGGATGCCGGGCCATTGTACATCTGTCCCTCATGCAGGGAACAGATGCGCCCCATATCTCATCCACTCTGCCAGGTGTGTGGCATCCCCTTTGTCGGAATCGGTACTGATCATCTGTGTGGAGATTGTCTGAAAAATCCACCCTCATTTGATGTCGCCAGGGCTGGTTTTGTGTACGAAGGCCATTGTCGTGAGCTTATTCACGCTTTTAAATATCAGAACAAGACCCACCTGCGCCGACCATTGGCTTTGTTGGCGCGAGAACGCCTGACAGAATTTGTCGCATCTCGTTGTCCCGATTTGATTGTGCCGGTCCCGTTGCACAGAAAACGTCTGCGAAGCCGAGGTTTCAACCAGGCAGTACTATTGGGGGAATTATTGGCATCTGAGTGGCAACTCCCTTTGGAGAGACGGGTTTTGCAGAGGGTCCGCTGGACCAAACCGCAGATCAACCTGTCTGCTGCTGACCGCCGCGAAAATGTAAAAGGGGCATTTGTTGTGGCCGACAGCCTTGCTGTCGCTGGGAAACGGGTTCTGATTGTGGATGATGTCCTTACTACCGGCAGCACTGTTGATGAGTGCTCACGTATGCTTAAACATGCCGGAGCAGTCGATGTGGCGGTCGTTACTATTGCAAGGGCCGTGCTGTGATGATCCGTGTTGTTTCACAGTGTCATGTAGAATGGTTGCTTATGAAGGTTTGTTTTCTTGACAAGATAGGTACGTTACAGTACTGATAGGTAAAAAATAATATTCAAATTTCGGAGGGTGAAATGCGTCTGTCGACAAAAAGCCGCTATGGGCTTCGTGCTATGTTTGACATTGCTTACAATTGCGGCAGCATGCCAGCACAAATTCAGGATATATCGCGGCGACAGCAGATTTCTCCCCGGTACCTGGAACAGATTTTTCAAAATTTGAAGCGGGCAGGTATTCTCAAGAGCAAGCGAGGCCCACAGGGTGGTTACACTCTGGCCAGAAAACCGGATGAGATTACAGTCCTGGAGATTGTTAATGCAACCGAACAGGATGTGCTTCTGGTTGGTTGTGCCGGTCCAACTAAAAAAAAATCCAAACGTCAATTGGAATGCCCCTTTGAGAGCAATTGTGTTACCCAATCTGTTTGGGAAGAGGCCAGCAATCTTATTAATAAATTGTTTTCCGGCATAACTCTCCAGGCTCTTTGTCAGCGTGGGCAGGATATGGGTATTAAGAAGGAACAGGATCACCGCTTCATGTATTATATCTGATGATAATTTCGCCTCTAGGATAAAACATGCCAATTGATTTCAGCGCCACTATCATTGAACAAATCGGTCATACCCCTCTTGTGCGGCTCGGTAAAATATCCGAACCTGATGCCGCGACTATCTACGCCAAGGTAGAAGCCTTCAATCCTGGTGGCAGTGTCAAGGATCGCGTTGCTTTGGCAATGATCGAACAGGCCGAAAATGACGGTTCTATAAAGCCGGGTGATACCGTTGTCGAGCCCACCAGCGGTAACACCGGCATCGGTTTGGCCATGGTCTGTGCGATCAAGGGTTATCGGCTGGTATTAACCATGCCTGAAACCATGAGTCTTGAACGGCGTCGCCTGCTAGTGGCTTACGGCGCCGAGCTGGTTCTGACCTCCGGTAGCCAGGGAATGAAAGGCGCTGTCCAGAAGGCCGAGGAACTAGCTTTAGAAAACAAGTGGTTGCTCCCCCAGCAGTTTAAGAATCCAGCCAACCCGGATATTCATCGCCGCACTACCGGCCCTGAGATCATCAGGGCAATGCAGGGAAGATCAATAGACGGATTCGTGGCTGGTGTCGGAACCGGAGGTACGATCACTGGCGCCGGCGAGGCGCTACGGAGCCGGAACCCCGCCATCCGCATTGCCGCCGTAGAACCGGCTGATTCAGCGGTACTCTCCGGCGGCTTGCCGGGACCCCACAAGATTCAGGGAATTGGCGCTGGATTTATACCCGAGGTACTCAATACGTCGGTGTACGATGAGGTTATCGTTGTTACCAGCGAAGACGCTTTTGCTGCTGCGCGCCAACTTGCCCGCGAAGAAGGTTTGCTGTGCGGCATATCCTGTGGAGCCGCCCTGGTGGGCGCACAGAACCTTGCGCGTAAACTCGGCGCAGGGAAGAATGTGGTAGTCATCCTGCCGGATTCCGGGGAACGCTATTTATCGACTGGCCTTTTTGATTAAAAGGAGTTTTACAGCATGATAGCTGCATCCAACATTACTCTATCCTATGGCAAGCGGATCCTGTTCAAGGACGTCAATATCAAATTCACCCCCGGCAACTGCTACGGCCTGATCGGCGCCAACGGTTCAGGTAAATCTACCTTTCTGAAGATCCTTGCAGGCGACATGGAAGCAGATAAAGGCGAAATAAGCATAGGATCCAGGGAGCGTATCGCGGTACTCCGCCAGGACCAGTTCGCTTTTGACGAGGAAACGGTCTTCAATACTGTCATCATGGGCCACAAGCGTCTGTATGACGTTATGACCGAGCGTGAGGCGATCTATTCCAAGGCGGAATTCAGCGAAGAGGACGGCGTTCGTTCGGCAGAGCTGGAGGGTGAGTTCGCCGAGATGAACGGTTACGAAGTGGAGTCGGAGGCGGCAGTGCTGTTGAATGGCCTGGGCATATCCGAGACGCTGCGTACCAAGAAGATGAAGGAGTTGGAGGGGGGCGACAAGGTGCGAGTACTACTGGCCCAGGCGTTGTTCGGTAACCCGGACGTGCTGCTCCTGGACGAGCCGACCAACAATCTGGATCTCAAATCCATCACCTGGTTGGAGGATTTTTTGTATCGTTTCCCAAATACGGTTATCGTGGTATCCCATGACCGCCACTTCCTGAATCAGGTCTGTACCCACACAGCTGATATCGACTTTGGCCGTATCCGGATCTACGTTGGCAACTACGATTTCTGGTACCATGCTGCCCAGCTGAACCTGAAGCAGAAGCAGAACGAGAACCGCAAGGTGTCCGAAAAGGCCGAAGAATTGAAGGCTTTTATTCAGCGTTTTAGCTCCAATGCCTCCAAGGCCAAACAGGCCACCTCGCGCAAGAAGCTTCTGGACAAGCTTACCTTGGAGGATATGCCGACTTCTTCACGCAAGTATCCCCATGTCGTGTTCAAACCGGAACGCCCTTGCGGCGATATTATCCTGGAAATTCAGGGGATTTCCAAGGAGATCGAAGGGGTCCAGGTGCTGAAAAATCTCGATCTGATTGTGCGCAAGGGGGATAAAATTGCTTTCGTGGGTGGTAATAGCGCCGCTCGCACGACCCTCTTTCAGATCCTGGCCAACGAGATAGAGCCGGACAGCGGCAGCTTCCGCTGGGGCGTGACCATCGCCAGCGCCTATTTCCCCAAAGAGAATAGCTCATATTTTGAAAATGACCTGACACTGATTGAGTGGCTTGGACAATACTCACCTCCCACGGAAGGTGAAACCTTTGCCCGCGGTTTCCTCGGCAGGATGCTTTTCTCCGGTGATGAAGCTATGAAGAAGACCAGTGTCCTTTCCGGTGGCGAGCGGGTACGCTGCATGCTGTCCCGTATGATGCTGACCGGCGCCAATGTCCTGATCCTGGACGAGCCGACCAACCATCTGGACCTGGAATCCATAACCGCTCTGAACGATGGACTGATCGCCTTTACGGAGGTGATCCTGTTCGCCTCACACGACCACGAGTTTGTCTCTACCGTGGCCAACCGGATCATTGAGATTACTCCCGGCGGCGTTATCGATCGGGTAATGAGTTTTGAGGATTACCTGGGGGATGCGGACGTGTCGCAAGAGCGGGACGAGATGTACCACGGCCACGCCGAGTTGAACCTGTAATTTCATCTACCTCGCAATGGCCTGTACGTAACTTTATGAACCTACCGCTTCAGCCACGTATTCAGTTTTACAAGCAGATTATCCAAAACCAGCGGCTTGGGGAGATGGTCGTTCATCCCTGCGGCAATGCATCTATCTTGATCATCCTTCATGACGTTTCCCGTGAGCGCGATTATCGGGATGTCATGCCAGCGCACGGCTGAAGCAGGATCACGAATGACGGCAGTAACTTCGTAGCCATTCATTTCCGGCATCATACAGTCCATCAGTATCAGCGCATAGTCGTTTTTATATAGCGCCTGCAATGCTTCCGTGCCATTAGCAGCCACATCTACCAGATAACCGTAGCTTTTCAGCAGTCTGGGTATTATTTTCTGGGCTGTCGGGTCGTCTTCGGTCAAGAGAATGCGAATACCGTCGGCGGTTGATATCCTTGGCAGGGGCGCCCCCACATGGTTGCTCGTAACAGGGTCGGCACGCGAGTCTGCCCCTGTCTCAATTTGCTTCTCCATTATCACGGTGAACCAGAAAGTGGAGCCTTGGCCTTCGGTACTCTCCGCACCTATATTTCCCCCCATCAGTTCCGCCAGCCGTTTGCATATTGCCAGACCAAGCCCGGTGCCGCCATATCTGCGCGTGGTGGAACTGTCGGCCTGG
>JBAYZR010000258.1:0-5544 GCA_041672425.1 Pedobacter sp.
CGGCGGTATACATATTCACACCTCTTTGATATATCGCCGCCAACAACGGCGCGGGTCGCTCATTGGCACTTTCAATCTACTGATTCGTTTTGATTCGCCGCTTGGTTCAATAACCTGTCATTCCCAAGGTAGTAATCGGGAATCCACTCTTTTAACTCTTTGAAATCTGGATCCCCGATAAAGGCATTCGGGGATGACAATCGTATATTACCGAACGACCTACCCTGTTTGTTTCAGCTTGCAGGGTTTGCACAGATTCATCGTGCGAACCGATCCGCAATGCAAACATTTTCCGTGCGCATGATAAGGCCATGCGCACCCTACAAGCTATGCAGCCAACTGTAGTTCGATCACCAGTTTTTCGTGTGGGGCGATTATATGGCCCTTGCTGTCCCGCTCGATCAGTCCAGAGTCTTCCAGTATTTTCACATCCTGGTGTACATTCTTGTAATCTCTCCCCAGTAATGCAGCAAGTCCCCTAATGCTTATCCCTCCATTTACATGAAGTACCTGCAAAAGATTGTGGCGCTGTCTGGTGATAACTTTGGAAAGGGCTTCGGCGGATTCAAAACATATCCTGGTGACTGGCTCTGGAACCGGCTCCCCACGGTCGATTGCCAGCCAGTCACGCTTAACATCGTTCATAAAATCTTTTCGACTTTTTATCAATATATTTGCCATGTTAGTCATCACCAGTCCTTTCTACATCTTCCCAAAAGTTATCTAGCAAAGTGTTAACATCCTTGAAACGATACGGCTCTTCCAATCCAGCAACATGCTTATGGTCACCCTTGCCGTGCTCATTGTCATATCGAACAAGACAAGTTCCATCTTTGCCAAAATAGAGCCGGTATTTGTAGCGGTGCAATGAACCTTTAAGCGGAATAGGTAAAGTCCATACAACGATCTGCACGATAGTACCGTCGCTAAATGTTTCTTTTCTGTTCAGAACCAATGCTGCTTTCGTCTTCATGGTGGTACCGTATACCATCAAAATATAATGGTCAAGCGACTTCACAAGATCGTCCTTTCCTTTGCAGTTCAGACGACACTCAAAAAAGCTTTTCTGGATACTAAACCCAATAGCAACTTGGAAACCTGACCCAGATTTGTTGCATTGATATATCGCCGCCAACAACGGCGTGGGTCGCTCATTGGCACTTTCAATCTCCTGATTCGTACTGATTCGCCGCTAAATCGATAGCCTGTCATTCCCGAGGTAGTAATCGGGAATCCACTCTTTTAAGTCTTTGAAAACTGGATCCCCGATAAAGGCATTCGGGGCTGACAATCGTCTATGACCGAATGACCTACTGCCGTAATGGACACATAGGAAAAGGCTTGTAGGGTTTGCACAGATTCATCGTGCGAACCGATCCGTGATGCGAACATTTTTCCGTGCGCATGATAAGGCCATGCGCACCCTACAAGCTATGCCTTATTGCATTTTTCAGGTGGAGGCCGGAGAGCGCATGGCCAGATCGTATTCCCACACCTCAAATGGTGGATTTGTCTGAACATACTGAAATGCCACCCTCCGGTTTAGAGTAACGGCGGCGCCGGCAATACTGGTCGTTTTCTGCCCCCCGGTCACATCAATGATAATATCTTCTTCCTCAATGCCGTAATCACGACGCATCAAATTGAGCCCTTCTATAATAGCTGCTTGCAAGTTCGTAAAATCCTCAAAATCAACCGGGGTATCAAACCTAAGCAACTTGGGATTTCTCGTGCAGTACTGATTAACTATTCGCTGGACGCTGTCAATTGCCACAAACGATCCATATCTTGTCGTTTTTTTGTTGGTTTTCGTATCAAATTCTTCAGCGTCCTTTGATCCGATGACAAACAGTGCGTCAAGAGAATGTGTGTGCGGGAGAAGACACCGCAGTAACTGCTGCCAGTTCAATTTTTCCCCATTCAATTTGTCAATATCCTCCTGTAAGGATTTGCCTTCGAGACAAATACCGTTTAACTCCATGAAACAGTCTTTATTATCCGGCATGCAAAAAGTTTTATGATTCGACGCAGAAGGCATCAGGATCAGGCCCCGATAGCCGCGAGTGCATTTCTGCTGGCGCAGGCCGCGGATATTCTGGAAAACCTGCCGGTGTGCATAAAGTTTGGCGAACGAATAGAGAAATAACATGACGACAGCCATCCCGCCGACAATATGCCATGCAACGGTAGGCTCGTAGTCTGATGGAATCCAAGCCTTAAATGGTATATCCCCCAGAACAACATTAGCGGTCATTGATCCAAAAACAATAGTTCCCAAGGCCCCGTATATACCGTCGCGGGCCATACAAATGTCATCCCACATACGTTTGTCAATTTCCATGGTTCACCTCGTGAAATAAGTTGATTACAAGCTTTAATCCGGCGAATGATCGAAAATAACCACCTCGCCCGTCACCGGCGAGTCATACATCAGCTTACGCGCCTTGCCATGCAGCGCATGAGCGACCTTCAGATAAAGCCAGATAGGCCCTCGCCCGGTCAGAGTCACAACATTTCCTGAACCGGCCATTTCCTGGGCATTTCGTACATACTCCGACAGGTCAGCCAGTTTCGCTGTTTCAGTGCCGCTATAGAGGGCTTCTATGTCGATAATTATGGGTGTCATGTCTGATCCACTTTCTCAATTCGGATCAAATTCCCCTGTCGAGATACAGTGACTTTTGCGGTTATCTGTTTGCTCTTTACGAAAAGCTGCCCATGCAATTCCAATGGAATTAAAGTTTTATCCTCTTGAAGCTGTTTCACTGCTTTGCCCTTGTCAGAAGTTACTGTCAAGGCTTGCTTGCCTCTATCCCAACTCAGCGTAGCCTTTGCCCAAATCTCTTCTTTTTCGGTAAATACACTCTCTGGAAGCTTGTCAAATCGGCCAAAACCGATGGCGGTCTTTGCTCCGACTCCTGAATATTCAAGAGCCTGAACAAGCCAATCACAGACTGTTCTGCAATCAGCTTTATCCTGTTCATCAGATGGATTGGCCGGCATGATACCGAAATCAAAACTTTGCCCGGATTTTACTGCCAGGAAAAAGATCGGAATAGGTTTATGCCAGTCACCAGGGGGTGTATTACTGTTTTGATACCATGGGCCATAATGTGGTGTGAGTATTTCTGCTTTAAGGTTTATCGTCTCTGTTGGCAGGGCATCGAGAAAAATCACGGACCCCACATGCTTGCCTTCATTGCTGTTCTCACCCCTTGTACCGAAAATCCTGAAAATCTGAGTCATGTCTTTAGCTTCTTCCAGCTCTCCAAAAGCCCAGGCTCGGACAACCCCTTTGACAGATGAGCCGGGGAGATAGGGACACCCCAATGTCTGATGCCAGGAAAAACCGTTTTCTACCGGGTGGCTTCGCCCAAGACCACTGACGAAAACAGAGCTGGTTTTCATCGACATGAGGATTCCCGAAGCAGCGTTGATAAGACCTTGTCTCCGTAAATGGGTTTCCCGCAGGAGAGCAGGAGTGCCAACTTGCCGCTTAGCCATTGCAACAATCCAATCTTTTTTGCCATCATCACCAAAACTTCTGCATTGATCTAGCCAAGTGTTGCAAAACTTGTCGTACCAGAGACCGCCATTCCCTGTTTTCGGCAGGTCAGATATAGTTTTTGCTTCATGATAAATGGGTCTCATATCATCACACCCCCGTACCATTTTCCAGAAAAGCTGTAGCAAATTTCTTCAGCCATTCAAGGAACAATAAAGATTCTGCCTGTGCTCTCAGGTACAAGTTCTGATCGTTAGATACAATGGCCTGAATCAAATCTGGTGCGCCGGAATAGGGCATTTCCGACATATTTCCGCACAGCCAGGAACTGAGATGTCCGTACAGTTGTTTATGTGGTTCATCCCCCGCAAGGAGTGTCGCCGCTGCTTGTCCAAGGCCGTTCATCAGTATCGCTGCTGGCAATGCCTTGACATAGCTTGCATATTTGCCGTAATCGTCAGCATCTTTCAATGCGTTTACCTGGTTCAAGGCAAAGGCGGCCCTTCGTTGAGATAGTGTGAGATCAGGCATTGGCCACCTCCGCTGAAGGTTGCAGATTTGGTGTCAGAAGAGACAAGGCAAACCAACCCTGCCCAACTGTCTCATTACCGCCAAGCTGGAGATATGGCTGATTATTTAATAGCGTTCTGGCATCGTTCACCCCACCGGTCTGTCTTTCAATGATGGTGCAGTAGAGGAGGGTATCCGGAGGCAGGGTTTCTTCATACCAGAGGTTCTTACTTTCTTTGGTGACTTCATCCAAAACATTACGGGCTTGAACCGCCAAACCATAACGGGCAAACCAGGCAAAGTCATCATCAGAGAGAATTACCAATTGGGAGTCCAATCTGTTTCTGGTATCGCTATGGGGGATCAGGGTCTTAAGAGTAGTGATAACATCGTTGGGGACCGGGCCGGTGATGTCAAACAGACGCTCTTCCAGGAAAAGTTGATCAGTTCCGTCGCCAAATACTGTTTTTGCTGGTGGCGATGAGAGAGTCATGGTGGCGCTGCCGCCACATCTGCGCAGGTCACGCAGATAGCGCTCCAGCAGGTGCGGACAGGTTGCCCATTTATAACTGCTGGTCAGGCTGCGAACCGGCAACAGCAGCAATCTGGCGTCACCGGCAAGCAGAGTGCCGGCATTGTCCGGTTCTCCAAACAGGGTATCAAGTTGCTGAAAGTTCTGTTGCCGGGCGTGATCCTTGAGAGCACCTTTGATCCCTGAACCGGCAATAAACGGGTAGTCGGTGGCAGCTTCTCTGGCAACCGGTAAATCAATTGCTCCGCTGCTGCGCCCGCTGCCGGGGTGAATGAATGTCTCTGCCAAAAGGCCAATTATTAATGCATTCATGACTGATTCTCCTCTTTCCAGGTTCCTATAAAGATCTGGCCGAAGCCCCATTCTGTTCTTTGTCCAATATGTGCGCC
This sequence comes from Pedobacter sp., assembly GCA_041672425.1. GTDB lineage: Bacteria > Desulfobacterota > Desulfuromonadia > Geobacterales > Pseudopelobacteraceae > JACPFJ01. The sequence goes on from JBAYZR010000258.1 coordinate 4,937, forward strand.
ATGCAGCGACTTAACCTGCTCCACAAGATTTGCCTCTGCCTCCATAAACCAGACACTTCCTGCCGGTATGAGTGGTTTTAGAGGAGACGGTTTCCGATCAAGAGAGTCCCAACCACCCAACCGCTGTGGTCGTCCAATACAGCCGAGAACAATATGCCCCGGTAATCCGGGAAGAACATCTCCTTGTGTCGGCCAAACCGGCAAATCAGCCGGGGTAGAAAGCACGACGATGTAACGAAGATAACCGTCCCGTGCAGGAGTTACCTGTGCAACTGGTAATGGCAGCACACCAGAGTAGGGCTCAATCCAGGTCATTCGCCCCTCGCCTCCTAAACCTGATGGCGTGACCGGTTCCCACCCATCCGGCAGACCTTTTACCGATAGAGCAACATTTACATTTTTGTTCAGTCGGATATGGCCGGTAGCGTAAAGCATCCCCTCGTTAACAACCCGTGAAGTATAATTTCGTTCAATTCCCACACGATTTTCATGGCTCCACAGGGAAGAAGAGGTCATTACTTCCTGAATATCAGGCACTCCACCGGCAAGCACCTGCTGCATGCCGTTCAACGTCAACCACTTGTCAGCCAGTTCTTTGAGATCCTCAC
>JBAYZR010000259.1:0-5540 GCA_041672425.1 Pedobacter sp.
CACTGCCGGTTCACCCCTGACAGATATCGAACCATTACCCATATATAAAATTCCATGCCAATAGGCCGGGCTTCTTGAACATTGGATTGAGCCGACCTTGCAGGTCGGGTCAATCCATATGGGTTATCCTCTTTTTTGAAAAAGCGGTGCAGCCGTTCAGGTGAAACATCTGCTTCGATGGTAGCGGCATAAAGTCCTCTGCGGGCCTTCTCGATAGCGTCGGCATCCAGATCGGTGGCAAAAATCTGTAGGGAGTAGTTGTCCGGCTGTTTGATCTGATCCAGTGCCTCCATGAATGTCATTGCCAATGAATAGGCTTCCTCTCCGGTGGAACAGCCGCACGACCACGCTCTCAGGCTGCCGCCTTCCGGATAGGCTGCCAGTATCTTCGGAACGGCTTCGTTCTTCAGCTCTTCCCACATGGCACTGTCTCTGAAAAAACTGGTAACGCCGATAAGTAGTTCTTTGAAGAGCAGATCGACCTCCTGAGAGTTCTTCTGCAGGAACCTGGCATAGTCGGCAATTGAGGCGATTTTGTGAATCCCCATCCGCCTCTCAATCCGACGATAGACTGAAGTGGGCTTGTAAAGTGAAAAATCGTGCCTGGTCCTGGCTTTGAGCAGGGTGGTAATCTTTTCAAAGTTACTCTGTTCCTTGTCCCGCTGACTCTGTTCTATTTTCCAGCGAGGGGCAGAGCAACCAAGAAAATCTGCGATCCGTGCAGGCAATTCCTCTGCCGGTGCGACTATATCTGCAAAGCCTGCATCCATGACGCTCTTGGGCATACTGTCAAACTTGGCCGTTGAGGGATCCTGAACCAGTGTAAGGCCTCTTTCTTCCTTGATAGCGCATAGACCCAGGGTGCCATCTGATCCCATGCCGGAGAGGATCACGCCGATACTCTGCTCGTTGCAATCCTCCGCCAGCGACCGCAGAAAGCTATCTATCGGCAGACGCAGGCCATGTTTCATATCAGGATCATGCAGGTAAAGCGTCCTGCTCTTGATCGACATATCCTTATTGGGTGGAATGACATAGACGTGGTTAGGCTGTACCTTTGTACTGCCATTAACCTGTAGAACTTTCATTGTTGTGGAACGTTGGAGAAGTTCGGGAAGGTTGCCGGTGTGATTAGGTGAAAGATGCTGGACGATGGCAAAGGCCATGCCGCATTCTTTGGGGACATGGCTTAGGAATAGTTCCAATGCCTCGAGGCCACCGGCTGATGCGCCTATGCCGACTATGGGGAATAGTGGCGGTACTAATTTTGAACTGACGACCGGTTTTGTTTTTCTGCCTTTCATGAGGTTCTCCGAACGCAAACAAAAAACCGGCGCACGGAAACGCCGCTACGCCGGTCTATGTGGGCATCAATCAGAATAATTGTTGACAGCAGTGAATGTCAGGAGGAGGTTCTTCCATCTGTGCAATATTATTGCCACTAGAGACCCCTCTATAAGCAGAAATTGTATTCTATATATACCATTACAACCAATAAATGCAATTAGTCTCTTACGACTTGAGAGTTTACATGTTTTGAGCAAAATAGTTTGAAACAGCTTGAATTATAAAGATAAGTCTCTGTTTTTCTAATGTTGAAATATCCCCTGTTTGGTTCCGGCTACGTCGGCTTAGGAAGCGGTGACTTTGTGGATAGCATTAAACAGGAGGAGATGCTGCGTGACAAGATGAAGAACACTGTTACTCTCGTGCGTTTGGTGGCGGCATTAGCAAAGGTATTGGGGCTCGTACCGGATTCGGTGCGAAAACCGAGCAAAAGAAGGTTGTCGGCGTCGGCTCGCGGGATAATCTGCCATCTTGCAATCTTTGAATTTGGTTATTCCGGCAGTGAAGTCGGTAAGTATCTTTACCTCGGCTCTTCAGGGGTTAGTTTGGCGGCAAAGCGTGGCGAAAAGTTATTGAAAGCCGATAAGCTGACAGTGGAACAGATTAAAGCATCGGAAAGTTCGACTAATACTCGTATTGCGTTTTCCGATCATGACATGCATTGTTTCGGCCGTTTCGATCTCTGAAATAATCGATTGACAACATATATCCAAAATGTATACTGAATACAGCTCATCTACCATGCGTAGAAGGAGTAACGAGGCCGTCCCCCAAAGGGCGGCTTCAGCTATTTTATGGCCTCAGCGTATTCCTTCCTCAGCTTTTTCTTCGAGTGTTCCTGTTCAACCGCATAGGCAGTCCACAACAGAATATACCCTTTGCGTTCGGCAAGAATTACCAGATATTCTGCATCTTCGAGCCACAGGCATATCCGCTTTTCGCCTCTTCTTTCGTTTGCCCATATCTTGATTGCCGAGTCACCAGAATGTTCAATAACCGGTCGGGGCCATCGGATTCGCTCGCAACGCCGCATGTCGGGCACTCGGTCTGCTTCCGAGTCTCCTTCCGAAATTATGTGCCAGAAGGTCGCTTCCTTGTTTTGAATTACCGGATGTCGCTTGAGCGCCAGCGTTACCCCATTGTATGCAGGTCTGCTGTCGATAAAGTCCCGCTTGAAAAAAGCGTAGAGTGCATCAAGGTATCGGTCCCAATCGCCTCCGTACTCTTCAAACAGCGCCAGAGCAGGCAGCCAACTGATCTGTTCGGTCATGCGCCACCATCCGAAGCAAGCCAACGGAACAAATTCACCTTTTCTTCGCGCAAGAGTGTTGTTTTGGTCAGGCAGTAGCGGGAGCGTTCTCTCATCCGGGCAATCAGGGCTTCTTTGCCAGCATTACCGGATAGCCCGCGATTGACGTAGGACACGGCACCAATGAGGAGATCGGCTACTTGCAGAATTTCGACTTCATGGGAGCGAATGTTCTGAACGCGTTCAATGATGGTACGGGAGAAATCGTAGAAGTTATTGCACAACACATCATGCAGTTTGGCAACCTTACCGGCGCTGCGCGTATCTTTGATATCCAGGTAAATCCGGTAATGAGCGCGGGGGTTGAAGATGACTTTGAGCATGTCGAAATACATCTTGTAGTACCAGTCGTCATGGCTTTGGCCGAAAGCTTCGTGGCAGAGTCTGGTCTTGTCCGGGACGATGAGCGCCCGGAAACAGAGGTCATCATCGTCGAAGAAGTAATCCATTACATCCAGGTAAAAACGCGTCTTTGCCGGCGAAACCTTGGTCCACTTGAGTTCAAACTCGGGCGGCAAACCATGATGGGCTTTGATTTCCCGCAGGCGGACCGAAATCTCGCGTGCATTTTCCCGTGGGCACCAGACAGCACCAAGTACCATCACCTGCTGATGGTCGTTTTCCAGATGACAGCTTTCGTCGCAATAGACGTTATAAATTTCGCTCATACCTGTTCTCACTTATGGATGCTTGACTTGGACTCGATCAGCGGAGTCGAATTTTCATTATTAAACCTATGAAGAATGGAGACGTTTCCCCTCATGTATCTCGCAACCACTCCGTCTCGGTTGGCTCTTGCCGGAGACGATCTACCAGGTCAATAAGTTTGGACGTATGAATCAGTCACGTCCTCCTTGCCCATCAAACAAATCATGCAGCGTAACCACCTGGTTTGTAACGATTCATAAAAGTATGTGGGCATCATCTATCCTGATCCATCAAACAACCATCAAGCAAACTGCGAGTTTTAGTGATGTTCCCGAAGTATATTTCGGGAACATCGATCTCCTGCAAGACAGATTTTAATGATTTAACCTAGAAAAAGCAGTTCATTACCGCAAAGACGCAAAGTTCGCAAAGAATTCAGATGGTTAACAAATACAATGTTGTCACCTTTTAGGTTAGAACCATTTTCCAATCATCGTGCTGATTTTCTTAGCGTTCTTGGCGTCTTTGCGGTTCAACTGACGTTTTTAGCGTCCTATACCGCCTACGGCTATTGTACATCGTAAAGTAACTTGTCATCATTCTCTACTACCGATAGTCTGTAAAGTGCAGAGAAATCAGGAATAGAGGCCGCAACGCCACTGGTGCATACTTTGCCCGTTTTTTAGCGTGGTCCGGGGGATAGCGGTGATGTCATTGGTGAAGCGCATGCGCTATCCCGTTTAGAAGAGAGCCCAAAACGACATCCCCCAATCCGGTTTTCCTGCCTACTTATTTAGGAGGCTGGCCTATGGGAACCAAAGAGCAGCAAGAGGTCAAAGGGAAGAAGAAGAGACTGCATCTTCCCAAACATTTACAGCATTTAAACCCCAATGCTGCGGGAATCGACATTGGCTCAAAAAGCCACTTTGTTGCAGTTCCCGAAGGTCGCGACCAACAACCGGTTCGAGAGTTTGCCTGTTTTACCGGCGACCTGCACCGCCTTGCAGACTGGCTTAAGAAGTGCGAAGTCGAGACGGTGGCCATGGAATCCACCGGAATATACTGGATTCCCGTTTTTGAAATTCTGGAAAGCCGTGGCTTTGACGTCAAGCTGGTGAACGCTCGTCACGTAAAAAATGTTCCCGGTCGCAAGACCGACGTTCTTGACTGCCAGTGGTTGCTGCAATTACATACCTATGGCCTTCTTCAAGGAGCCTTTCGACCAACGGAACAGGAATGTTCCCTACGTGCCCTGATACGCCAACGCGGGAATTTGGTGCGCTATGCCAGCTCACATGTTCAGCACATGCAAAAGGCGCTGACCCAAATGAATGTGTTGCTTCACAATGTTGTCAGCGACATAACCGGCGTAACCGGCATGCGCATTATAAAAGCTATCATTTCAGGAGAGCACAATCCTGAGACTCTTGCCGCCATGCGTGACCTCCGTTGCAAAAACACCGAAAAAGTTATTGCCCAGTCTCTGGTAGGCAACTTTCGGTTGGAACACATGTTCAGTCTGAAACAAGCCGTTGATCTTTTTGAGTTTTACCAAAACAAAATCTCTGAGTGCGACCAGGAAATCGAACGTCTTATAGCAAGCTTTGACTCCAAGACCGATGACATGGCCGCTGCACCGGTAAAAAAAAAGCTAAGCCCAGAGGCAACGACCTCCGCTTCGATGTTAGTAGACATTTGTTCAGAATGACCGGCGTAGATTTGACCCGCATAGATGGGATCGATTCCTATACCGCCTTGAAAGTGATATCGGAAATTGGTCTCGACATGAACCGGTGGAAAAATGATAAGCATTTTGCATCATGGCTGGGCCTCTGTCCGGGTAACAAGATATCTGGCGGCAAAAGATTAAGCGGCAAGACCAAGCCGTCGGCGAACAAAGCAGCAACCGCTCTGCGATTGGCAGCAAACAGCCTCCATTTTTCAAAGAGTGCATTAGGAGCTTATTTCAGACGGCTTAAGGCTCGGCTCGGTTCACCAAAAGCTATTACAGCCACGGCTCATAAAATTGCTCGTCTGGTTTACAGCATGTTAAAAAACGGAAACGCATATGTTGATGCCGGTCAGGAATACTATGAGCAGCGCTATCGTTCACGGGTACTGCAAAATTTAAGAAGGAAAGCCCAGGAACTGGGGTTTGATTTGGTTGAAAAACAATCTCAAACACCAGATCCAGTTTTTATATAAATCAAGTGGTTACCAATAAGTTACTTAGAAG
>JBAYZR010000260.1:0-5509 GCA_041672425.1 Pedobacter sp.
CCTTTAACAGCAGACCCTTACGTGCTTCCATGGCATCGTGGGGACAAAGCTCGCGGCAGCACCAACAATGTATACAGCGCCCATAGTCAATCGACAGGGCGCTGTTTTTTATGGTGATTGCACTTGGCGGGCATGCATCACGGCAGGCGCCGCACAATACACACTTTTTGCTGTTTGCATATGGTCGAGCCATGAGATGGCTGCGCAATCCCTTCTTCAGAAAGCCTGGCAGACCAAACTGGACATCCGACCCTTTAGGAAGCTTGAAAGGCCGCCGTGCAAACTCTACCGGCTTCGCACCGATCAGCTCGACATCCTCCCAACAACTACCCGGCAATCCCATCCTCACCGCCTCAAGTTCAACATAGAGAAGGTCGGTCGGTATCCCCGCAAGACGCGCCGCAACAACATCAATAGCTATTGGATTGTCTCCCGCAAGAAGCACACCCAGAGAAATCGGTTCTCCGCTTGACGGCCCGTTACCCTCCATGGCCACAATACCGTCCACAATATTAAGTGCCGGTTTTTTCAACAGATAAATTTCCAGAAGCAAGCGGGCAAACAGTTCCCGCGATCTCCCCGCTTTTAGATGCCATGCCGGTTTTTCGGCCCCCACCACAATACCGAACAGGTTTTTGACTGCACAAGTCATGGTCATCATCTCATGGGTCTTCAATTTGGGAAGATTGATGATTTTATCTGCCTCCCAGTAAACCCGCGCCACGGCAATACGACGGAATGTGCCTCCACCCTGTACCTCAACAGTATCTTCAAAAGGCACAAGTCGTGCGCCACTTTCCTCGGCAGCCTTCTGAATACCGCTTTGCTTGGCAACGCTGATAAATTCTCCGAAGCCGGGGCTATCGCCGATCAACACATCACATCCTGCGTCCCTGACCAGCTCTGCCACAACCCGCACCAACGCAGGGTGAGTTGTCACAGCCAACTCTGGTCGTTTGCCCATCAACATGTTCGGCTTGAGCAGCACCCGGTCGCCGCGATTCACAAATGATTCTATTCCGCCTAACGGCTTCAACAGCGCCACAACGCACTCTCGAAGCCGCAAATAGTCATATGAGTCAATATACTCAATAGCGACTCTCTCAGTCACGCCATCCTCTCTTTCAAGCTCAAGCATGACCCTGCGCTACATTTCCATGACAACCGGCAATATCACCGGCCTGCGCTCGATAGTCTTCTTAAAGAATCGCCGCAAGGCTTGGCGCACCGCCTGTTTCACCTCTTCACTGTCGCATCTCATCTCCGGATTCAATTCCTCCAGCGCCACCATTACCACCCCGCGAGCAGTTTCCAGATACTCTCGGCTCTCATCCTCGAAGACAAAACCGCGCGAGACGATATCCGGGCCATAGATCACGTTGCCGTTAGAATGATTCATGCCGATGATCACCACTACCATACCGTCCTCGGAAAGATGCTTGCGATCCTTGAGCACGATCACCCCTACATCTCCAACCCCCTTGCCATCCACGAACACCCGCCCGGTCTCGACCTTTTCGCTGATGCAGGCAGTATCAGAATAAAAGGATATAACATCGCCGTTGTCTGCAAGAATGCAACGTTCTTCCGGTATGCCGACTTTATGAGCTAGTTGAATGTGCTTGACTAAATGGCGATATTCGCCATGGATTGGAATGAAGAAATGGGGCTTGACAAGGTTCATCATCAGTTTAAGTTCTTCTTGGCAGGCGTGGCCGGAGACATGCACCTCGGAAACCTGTTCATATAATACTTCGGCCCCTCGACGATAGAGGTGATTGATCAACTCGGAGATAGCGCGTTCATTACCGGGTATAGTGCGTGCAGAAAGTATCACCGTATCACCTTTTGCAATTTTGATCTGTTTATGGTCATCCATGGCGATACGAGCCAAGGCGCTCATCGGTTCACCCTGGCTCCCGGTGGATACTATACAAACCTGTTCCGGTGGAAGGTTATTAAGTTCTTTTATATCCATAAGCATTGAATCTGGGACGTTTAAATATCCTAGTTGCCGAGCAATGCGTACGTTGGCGATCATTGATCGCCCATTAGGCAAAATTTTACGACCACAAGATGTAGCAGCATCCACAGCTTGTTGTACTCGATGCATATGGCTTGAGAACGTGGCCATAATAATGCGGCCTTTACATTTTGGGAATATATTGGCGAATACCTCGCCGATATATTTTTCAGAGAGTGAGTATCCCTCGCGTTCCACATTTGTGGAGTCGGACAGGAGCGCCAAAACTCCTTCGTCGCCATACTTCGCAAGGCGAGGGATATCGGTCAGTTCACCATCCACAGGGGTCTGATCGAACTTGAAGTCTCCGGTGTGAATTATCACTCCTTCCGGTGAGCGGATGGCAAGGGCGCAGCCATCCACGGTGGAGTGGGTCACCCGCAAAAATTCGACACGAAACGTTCCTAACTCCACGATGTCGCGCGGCTTGACCACCACCAGCTCCACGCAGTCGTCCAGCTTGTATTCCTTCAGCTTTTCGCGAACGATACCCAACGTCAGGGCCGTGCCATACACCGGCACGTTCAACTCCTGCAAAACAAACGGGAGTGCGCCGATGTGATCCTCGTGGCAGTGGGTCAGGCAGATGGCGCGTACATTATCACTATGCTCCCGTAGCCAGGAGATGTCGGGGATAACGTAGTCGATACCAAGCATGTAAGGTTCAGGGAACATCAGGCCGCAATCAGCTATAATGATATCATCACCGTACTGATAGACCATCATGTTCATCCCGATTTCACCGAGGCCACCCAAGGCGACGATATGAAGGGAGGTGTTTGATTCCGCAATTTCCATCTGTTATCTCTCTCTCTGGTACGGGATCAGTGCCGCAATCCTGGCGTCACAGCGTGCGATCCATTCCACGCCCGGGGTTACCAGCCAACGGTCCGCGTAGAACGAGCTGCGCAGGGCGCGGTAAGCGATCAGGGCACGATTGATGTCACCCTGACGTTCGTTGATATCTCCCAGGCTCCAGAGTTGCCGGGCAGACTGCTCAATGGCCGGATGAAAGGGGATATACATATGGATGGCTGACTCGTAACCAGCCACTGCTGCGGTGAAATCACCCTTGCGGTAGGCCTCGTTGCCCAGGGCAAACTGGGTATGCATACGCCACCATGTGCCTGCAACGAACAACAACAGGCAGAGGACGATGATGCATGCGCCATTGATCAGTATGATTTTAATGTGTTCATTCATCCATTCACCTGAAGAAACCTGGGATTATGGTCAGCAGGACACCTAGCGCCGATAATATCACCCCAGCCAGGACCGCCAGCGCGGCAGCGATGTCCAGAGGCGGACGCAGGCGGTGCGAAGCGGGCAGGCCCCAGCAGATTGCCGCCATACCGATCACAATCATAGGGATGTAGAGTAGTCCATAATGCATTCAGTGCTCCAGAACCGAAGCGATAGAGTTGCGTACCTGCTCCATCAGCATGGTCTCGGCCGATCCCCTGCTAACAGTTGTTTCCGGCGTCAGCGGAGGATGAAGGGTGATGGTGATGTTCCCTCGGTAGATCCTGGTAGAGCCAGCCGGATTGACCCGGCCACTACCGCTTATGGTAACCGGAACTACCGGTACTCCGGCCTTGAGGGCCAGCAGGAATCCACCCCGTTTGAATGGCAGCAGTTGGGTATCACTGGAACGGGTTCCTTCCGGGAACATGACCACGCTCTTGCCCGCACGAATTATCCTTGCAGCGTTGTCCATACTTTTCAGCGCCTTGCGGCCATCGTTTCGATCCAACGGGATATAACCGCCACGTCGCATGGACGGTCCAAATACCGGGATGTCGAACAGCTCTTTCTTGGCAATCCAATTGATCTGGCGTGGCATGGTGGCCAACAACGACAGGATATCGAAATTGCTTTGATGGTTGCTCATAAAGATGGCCGGACCATCCGGGAGCTTTTCCGTGCCTTGTATGTACACCTTGGCGCCGGCCAACGCCAACAACAAACGTGCCCACAAACGTGCATGAAAGGCATATGCCCTGCCGCTGGTATCAAACAGCGAGCAGATAATTGCACTTGCCGCAAAAAGAAAGGTAAGGGGGATAAATACTGTCAGAAACAGGTATGCGCGAATCATGCGGAACTCCGGTTACAGACTGCATAATCTACTTTTTTCCCCGTTGTGAGTCAAACTAAATCCTGATTAGGCGCGCAGGTGCTGTGTAGTGATAGCTATAAAGTGGCTGATAAGATAGAGCAAAACAGTGGTTGATATTTGAAAAATATGCTAGTTTTGCAATTGTATCTAATCTATTAAGTTTGTAATATGCTGAAATACTACTAAAAAAATAAGCTTAAACTCAATTAAAATAATTTATTGACAAAAATATAACACGGTACTATAAAAAATAACTGCAAGAACATAGTATTCTAAATAAATCAGATTATTGCTGATAAATATTAACGTTTTGAGGTTGCTAGACAACCCATAAATCAAAAGGAGGAAAAAATGAGTGATTTGAAATTGGGAAACCCTGCTGTAGTTGGTCTTGCCGGATTTGGAATGACGACGTTTGTTTTGCAATGTCACAATCTGGGGTGGTGCGGAATTGCTCCCGTACTCTGGCTTGGACTTTGTTTTGGTGGAACAGCTCAGTTGATTGCCGGTTTCATGGAATTCAAAACAGGCAATAATTTCGGTTTTTGCGCTTTTACAGGATATGGAGCTTTCTGGATTTCACTATGCTTTATGGTGATCTTCGGAAAAAACGCGGAGCTTGTGAAAGCTTATCCAACGCTTGGGTTTAATGCTAATGACCTCGGTTTTTTCCTTGTAGCATGGACCATCTTCACGTTTATTCTCTTTATTGCTTCAATGAAGCACCACGCAACGCTGGCAATTATCTTCCTGACACTATTGATTGGTTTTATCGGATTGGATATCAAGGAATTCACAGGAAGCGCGGCTGCGGGAACCTTTGCCGCTTATGATCTGTTGGTTTGCGCATTCTCGGCATTGTATCTTATGACAGTTGCGGTATATGCCGAATCGGGTATCAAGCTTCCAGTTGGCGCTCCATGGATCAAGTAGTTTTGTACTTCAAACGTGATAGCTTAAAAAAAACCGCCTACGAAAGTAGAGCGGCTTTTTTTTATCAAGTGACACTGGACTCCGCCCTACTCCAACTCTTCCCCGACCTCTTCCATCTCCTGCGTCAGCTCAGCCAGGGCGGCGTCCTTGCGCCTGAAAACCGTCACTAGCCAGTAGCAGATAAAATATCCGGACACCGCTGCCACAAAGCCGATGATGGAGCTTCCCAGCAGGATGGACTTGGCGTAGGGCTGGAGACTGTGCCAATCAAGGCTCTTGTAGGTGAGCTCTTTTATGGATTTGCCCTGAAGCGCCCGTCCCAATTTGTAGCTGGCCGCCAGAACCGGCACAACGGTCAGGGGTGTATTGACCCAGGCTCCGGTCAGGCAGGTCAATTTGTTAAGACGGAAGATGAAGGCCAGGGCAATGGCCAA
>JBAYZR010000261.1:0-5502 GCA_041672425.1 Pedobacter sp.
ACTTATCTTGATGCTGATGGTAAGGAACAGATTATTTTCATGGGATGTTACGGCATTGGCATCGGCCGTACCGTGGCAGCTGCAATTGAACAGAATCACGATGAAAACGGGATCGTCTTCCCGCTCCCCATTGCACCGTTTCATTGTTCGGTCGTAGCTCTCAACACCAAGGATAAAGGGGTTATGGCCGAGGCGGAGGAAATCTATTTCAAGCTTGAAAAGAAGGGGATTGAAGTTCTCTTTGATGATCGAGACGAACGTCCCGGCGTCAAGTTCAAAGACAACGACCTGATCGGCATCCCTCTACGCATCGTGGTAGGCGCCAAGGGGTTGGCTGAAGGGAAGGTGGAGATCAAGATCCGCAAAACCGGTGAAGTATTGCTTATGCCCATTGAGGATGCAATTGAACATGTTCATCGGTTGGTTGAAGCGGCCCTGAGATTCGACGAATAAAGATAAACAAGCGCTACGAGGTTGTGATGCAAACCAACATCTGGGATTCCCAACACGAATGCATGTCCCGAGAGGAATTAGAACAGCTTCAGCTTGAGCGACTCCAGGCGACCCTCAACCGGGCCTATAAAAATGTTACTTGTTACCGGACAAAATTTAATGATTACGGCATAGTACCAGAGGACGTCACCTCATTGGCGGATCTTTCCAAACTTCCTTTTACTACCAAGGAAGACCTGCGTGTCAACTATCCCTACGGTATGTTTGCAGTACCACTTAGAGAGGTGGTCAGGATTCACTCATCATCCGGCACTACCGGCAAACCAACGGTAGTTGGGTATACCAGAAATGACTTGAAAGCCTGGTCTAATCTGGTTGCCCGTTTTATGACCGCTGCCGGGGTGACAAATGATGACGTGGTGCAGATTGCCTTTGGCTACGGCATGTTCACCGGCGCCTTTGGCCTTCATTATGGCTCCGAGACCATTGGCGCCGCTGTTATCCCGATGAGCGGCGGCAATACCGGGAAGCAGATCATGATCATGCAGGATTACAAAACGTCAGCGCTGGTCTGTACCCCCAGCTATGCCATAACCATTGCGGATCGTATTGAAAAATTGGGGATTGATCCTAAACTGCTTTCACTCAAGGTTGGTTTATTCGGTGGCGAGCCTTGGTCGGAAGCCATGCGCAGGGATATTGAATTTCGTCTTAATATCAGCGCTACTGATAATTATGGTTTGTCGGAGATCATAGGCCCTGGCGTTGCCGGAGAATGCCAGCTCAAGTGCGGCATGCACATCTCCGAAGACTCCTTCCTGCCGGAAATCATTGACCCGGAAACCTGTGAAGTTTTGCCACCAGGTAGTGTGGGTGAATTGGTTCTGACAACACTCTGCAAGGAGGCCTTCCCGATGATCCGCTACCGGACAAGGGATATTACATCTCTTGACTATGCTGCTTGCGGGTGCGGCCGAACCTTGGTCAGGATGAAGAAGACCATGGGGCGTTCCGACGACATGCTGATTATTAAAGGCGTAAATGTCTTTCCATCACAGATTGAGGAAGTACTTATTGCCATCGAAGGATGCAAGCCGCATTACCAGCTTCTGGTTGACCGCAAAGGGTCACTGGACGTCCTTGAGGTCTGCATTGAGGTTACAGAAAACATCTTCTTTGACGAGATGAAACGTCAGAGGGCCTTTCTGGAGATGGTAGAGAAGAAGATTGATTCGGTTCTGGGTGTCGGCGTCACGGTCAAGCTGGTGGAGCCTAACAGTATTCCACGGCATGAGGGAAAGGCTGATCGGGTAATAGATAAACGTTCAATTTAGATATGGATGACAAACAACTTTATATGGAAACCTTTGGCTGCCAGATGAATGTAAACGATTCCGAACGGATCGTCTCCATGTTGGCTGATGTTGGCTATCAGTCGACCTCTTCTCTGGCGGATGCCGATATGATCCTGCTGAATACCTGTAGCGTTCGGGAAGGGGCCGAAGAAAAGATTTATCGCCGTCTTTCAAACCTGGGCGCTTTGAAAAAGAGAAGAAAAAGCCTGATTATCGGTGTAGGCGGTTGTGTCGCCCAACAGGAAGGGGAAGAACTTCTAAACAGGTTTCCATGGCTGGATCTTGTCTTTGGAACCCACAATCTTCATTTGCTTACCCGGATGGTGATTGATGCCGAAAACGGCGGGCAACGCTGTGAGACCGCCTTTATTGATAACTACCGGCGCCTTGATCTGTTTCCACCTGTCAGGGGCAATACCCGCCCAAGCTCCTTTGTTACTGTCATGCAGGGGTGCGACAACTACTGTTCCTATTGCATTGTCCCATATGTGCGGGGCCGGGAGATCAGCCGTCGCTCAGCGGAGATTCTCGCAGAAGTCAGACAACTTGCAGACAGCGGTGCAAAAGAGGTTGTGCTGCTTGGGCAAAATGTCAACTCCTACGGACTAAAGACGGAGGGTGAACCTGATTTTGCCGGGCTGATCAGGTCGGTTGCCGACATTGACGGCATTCATCGAATCCGTTTCTTTACCTCGCATCCCAAGGACATGTCACCGGAACTGATCGCCTGTTTTTCCGATATTCCGAAACTTTGCGGGCAGATACATCTACCGGCCCAGTCTGGCAGCAACGCGGTTCTGGCGCGTATGAACCGGGGCTATGACCGCACATTGTATATGGATCTTATTCAAGCGCTCAAGTCAGCCCGCCCTGGTATTGCTATTAGCGGCGATATGATTGTCGGGTTTCCAGGTGAAACCGAGGATGATTTTGAACAAACCTTGTCGCAGATGGAAGAGGTGCGCTACACGGATCTGTTCTCCTTTGCCTACTCGCCTCGTCCGGGAACCAAGGCTGCTGATCTGACCGGGCAGCTTGGCAGGGAGCAAAAACAGATCCGCCTGGAACGGCTACAGAATCTCCAGAAGCGCATCACTCTTGAGCTTGGTCAGTCCTATCTTGGCACTGTTCAATCCGTCTTGGTTGATGGGGAGGGGAAGCGCCCCGGCCAGATTTCCGGCAGGGCCGACAGCGGTCGATTCATCAATTTTCCCGGCGACAGGAGCCTGATCGGCAGTTTTGTCAAAGTCCGTATCATCGAGGCATACCAGAATTCACTATTGGGAGAAATGTTCTAATATTTTCCAGCGTTGTCCGGTTAGGTAATTGCATTAGCGCTAAAACCCTGCCTTGTCCCCTCACCCGGCCTTCGGCCACCCTCTCCCGGTGGGAGAGGGGGTGATTATTATCCCTTCTCCCTTGGGGAGAAGGTGCCCCGAAGGGGCGGATGAGGGGGCTTTTGAGGTGTTGCAATTACCAAACCGGCCAGCGCTGAGGCTAAATAACCAATTTTTCATATTACGAGGCGCTCATGTCATTCGAGACCCCCATAGCCCCTTCCAACTTCCTTCGCACGATTGTAGAAGAGTACCTGAAAAGCGGGAAACAGACTGCTATCGTAACCCGTTTTCCTCCGGAGCCGAATGGTTATCTTCACATCGGGCATGCCAAATCAATATGTCTCAATTTCGGCTTGGCGCGCGATTTTGGCGGTTGTTGCCACCTTCGTTTTGACGATACCAACCCGGCCAAGGAAGAGCCGGAGTACATTGAATCCATCAAGGAGAGCGTTAGCTGGCTCGGATTTGACTGGGGCGAGCACCTCTATTATGCCTCGGATTATTTTGAGCAACTTTACCAGTGGGCCGAATATCTGATTCAGCAGGACAAGGCTTATGTTGAGGAGCTTTCCGCCGACGAAATCCGCGCCTACCGAGGTACCCTGACTGAACCGGGGACAGAAAGCCCATATCGCAGCCGTTCTGTTGATGAAAATCTGGAACTGTTCCGAAGGATGCGTTCAGGCGAATTTCCTGATGGCGCCAAGGTGCTTAGAGCCAAGATAGACATGGCCTCCCCGAACCTCAGCCTGCGTGACCCGGTATTGTACCGGATCATCCATACTCCGCACCCGCATGTTGGTGATGCGTGGCGGATCTACCCCATGTATGATTTTGCTCATGGCCAGTCAGATGCCATTGAGGGAATCACTCATTCCATCTGTACCCTGGAGTTCGAGGCTCATAAGCCGCTTTACAACTGGTTCCTGGACAACCTGCCTGTACCATGCAGGCCGCAACAATATGAGTTCGCACGGCTCAACCTGACCTATACAGTGATGAGCAAACGTAAGCTTCATGAGTTAGTGACACAGAAGGTCGTAAATGGCTGGGATGATCCACGCATGCCAACCCTGATGGGGCTTAGGCGGCGCGGATACACACCGCAATCCATCCGGGCCTTCTGCGAGCGGATTGGCGTTGGCCGTAGCGATTCCTGGATCGATATGTCAAGCCTTGAGGAGTGCGTTCGCGCTGATTTGAACGAAACATCACCGAGAGCCATGGCTGTTCTGCGACCTGTCAAACTGGTGATTGACAACTGGCCGGAAGGTGACGTGGAAGAGGTTGTCGCCAGTAACCACCCTCAGAAACCTGAGATGGGGAATCGTACAATCCATTTTTCCCGTGAGATCTGGATTGAGAAGGACGATTTCATGGAGGTTCCTCCCAAGGGATTCCACCGCCTTGTCATCGGAGGGGAGGTCAAGCTGCGCTTTGGCTATATCGTCAAATGCACAGGTATTGTCAAGGACGGGCAGGGCAACATCCTGGAGCTACACTGCGAGTACGATCCCGCTTCACGGGAAGGCATACATACCGCTGACGGTCGCAAGGTCAAGGGTGTCATTCACTGGGTTTCTGTTGCTCATGCCATAAAAGCCGAGGTGCGTCTTTTTGACCGGCTTTTCAGTGATCCCAACCCGGACCGGGGTGGCAGCGACTATAAGCAGTTTCTCAACCCGCGCTCGATTGAAACACTTTCGTCCTGTATGCTGGAGGCGAGCCTGGCAGCAATCGACAGCGATACACGGATCCAGTTTGAGCGGTTGGGATATTTCTGCCTCGACTCCAGGGATTCAACACCGGAAAAACCTGTCTTCAATCGTATCGTAACCCTTAGAGATGTTTGGGTAAAAACATAAACCATGAAAGAAGTGTGAATATCTAAATGAAAGATAAAAATTTTAAATCCGGCTTTGTCTCCATCATCGGACGCCCCAACGTAGGTAAATCAACCCTCCTGAACCGAATCATCGGCGAAAAAATCGTCATTACATCGGATAAACCCCAGACCACACGCAACCGTATTCAGGGGATACACAACATCCCTGGCGGGCAGATTATATTTATCGATACCCCCGGTATACACGCCGCCCATTCACGGCTTAACAAAGGCATGGTGGATGTTGCCATGTCGGCTGTCAGCGGTGTTGATCTGTTGTTGTTTGTGGTTGAGGCAACCTCTGCAACCGAAGACAAACTGATGCGCGACATCCTGCTTAAGGTAAAAACACCGGTGGTGCTGGCCCTCAACAAGGTTGATCTGCTACCGGATAAACGGACACTTCTGGATAAGATGGCGGCCTGGTCTGCTTTGCATCCGTTCCGTGAGATAGTGCCGATTTCTGCAG
>JBAYZR010000262.1:0-5498 GCA_041672425.1 Pedobacter sp.
TCTGGATATCTCCAATGATCTCTTTTGTAAATGACAGGCCGCATATTTTCATGCACCAACTTGTACACAAAACCTCTCCCGGTGTCCAGCATTATTTGTGGGACATGGACAGTTAAAAGGAAGGAGAGGGACAACAAGCAATTACCATATACGGACAACGCTTATATTTTGGCCAATTTTTGCATGTTTAAAAGTGCGAGCGGAATATTATGCGGTTTACGCTCAACAGTGTATCTGGATTATTATTCACTTGATGTATTCTATGTAATACATATAGTTACGTCAAATTATAATATTATTATTTTTTGGAAATGACTAAATGTGGGAAGATGAGCCTTTTCTACATATAAACGAGTTGTGCAGAGCAATAAAGGGTAAATATGATTCGCGATATTGCTGACATTTTGAACGGATTAATGGTGGAGGAGCGGAATAAGTTAGATCAATATCACCTTACTCATCCTCCTACAATAGGCAGGATGTACGAAGGCCTTACTACAGAAATTTTAAAGAAATCAATTCCAAGCCGTTTAAATCTGCAAATCCGATCAGGCTTTATTCATAGTGGTACCGATGACTTGTCGGACGAAATTGACTGTATGCTTGTCAGTGGAACCGGTGAAAGAGTGCCTTTTACTGAATCCTACAAATGGCATGTCAAAGACGTCATTGCTGTTTTTGAGGTTAAAAAGACTCTATATTCTAATGACCTGAAAGATGCCTTTTGTCACCTTCGTGGGATCTTAGACAACTATGGGCGCTATGTCCAATCAGGTAAATCTGACAAGAAATATGATCTGTCCAACGCACTCAAGGCTTTTTCTGAAACTACAGGTCTGATGGTCTCCTCACGAGAGCAAATCAATGCACTGTCTTTTGAAAAGCAGATAATTCATCACACTCTTATAACTGAGCATCTATCGCCCATAAGAATAGTTCTTGGTTTTCATGGTTTCAAAACCGAAGCCTCTTTTCGTACAGCAGTACTGAAGTTCCTAAACGAAAACTTGGAAGTACATGGATTTGGAGTAGGAAGCTTTCCACAGCTTATTATTAGCGGAAAGTACTCACTGATAAAAATGAACGGTCAGCCATACTCGGCACCAATGCAATCGGATTTTTGGGACTTTTATGGTTCATCACGGTCAAATCCAGTCCTTTTAATTCTTGAATTGATCTGGACAAGACTTGCAAATGAATTTGGCTTGCAAGGTCTGTGGGGCGATGATTTGCAGGTAGAAAATTTTGCTCCATTTATATCAGGTAGGATCAATCAATTTGGTGAAAGATTTGGATGGGAGTATAACTTCACAAAAATCGGGACCGCTGCCCTTGCTAAATTAGAACCTGAAGACTCTTGGGAGCCTTTATATGTTACTAATGCACAGTTTTGCGCGTTCAATATTTTATGTACTGAAGAATATATAAACATAAAAGACGCAGACTTTATTGAGTTTCTTCAAAAAGAAAACGAAACACCAGATAAATTCATAGAAGAATTGACTAGCACCGGATTGGTTGCATTAGAAGGAGAATGCCTCTGTCTAACCACTGAATGTTGTCAATGCGGAGTATTGCCGAATGGTCAGTTTTTTGTGGCTGACTGCAAAATGCCAAGGAAAAACTTACTATTGTTCAAAGGGAGGTGGTGGAGCAGGTGCTCATTGCAATGAGGCACCAAAAGACGGCAAGAAATAATGATGGCCAGAATTTTGGATGTCAGAAAATTGTAGAAATACAAAGAGACTCTTCCAATATGTAAACGGGGAACCGCTGAAAAGACACCCCGTCTTACTACTTTGTAATTGCCTTTGAATTTTCTGGCTTGCATCTGATGTGTCAAATGAGATACAATCCATAAAAATGATGCTGCGGAGGAAACGATATGCCACGTGCTGCAATGATTCATGCGCGGATGGAACCGGAATTAAAACAGAATGTGGAGAGTATCTTCAGGGCGCTAGGAATGACCACAACTGAAGCCGTAACGCTTTTTTACAAACAAGTGAAGATGCGGCACGGCTTGCCGTTTACGGTTGAGGTTCCTGATGAGGAGCTTGACACTTGGCAGAGGGAAGAAATCAAAAAAGGTCTTGAGGAAATGAGAACCGGAAAGCTGATTGATCACGCCGATGTTGTCAAGCGCTGGGCGGCTAAGCAATGAAAATACGCTGGACAGAAGGAGCGGACGGCAACCTCGACCAAGTGGAAGAGTATATTGCTCAGGACAATCCACCGGCTGCGGTTGCCACAGTAAATAAGATAATCGAAGCCGCTCAGACGCTGGCAGACTATCCGACCATCGGGAAACGTGGCCGCGAACGCGGCACACGGGAACTTATTGTTGCCGGCCTCCCGTACATCGTCATTTATGCTATACAGCGTGAGGAGCTAGTTATTCTCCGAGTGCTGCATACATCCATGAAATATCCGTAACAAATCTCTCATGTTATCCCGCCCTGCCTACAATCTTGAAAAAAACCATCACGGCAAATCATCACCACCAATACTGAGAAAACCCCGAATGTCCAACTTGCGGCAGCACCGGACGGCGGGAAAAAGCCCCCGCCGCCGGTGTGCCTTATGGAGTTGAACAAATACAAAACAGGACTGACAGAGGGAAATAGTTATGAACGGAGATAAAAGCAAATCCAGAAAAAGGGAACGAGAGACGGCAACTTCTATATGTGCCTTAGTACCTGGGGGTGGATTAGGCTATGACGCTGTGAAAGCTCTCGTCAACCATGGTAGGAAGTATTTTTCAGAAAAAGAGATCCATCTCCTGGAACTCTGCCGTTATGTGGTGCTGAACCCAGTACGAGCGGGAGTTGTCCACAAAAAGTGTGCGGAATCAGACAATTCTCGAAGCACATGTGAAGTATGGTTATACCTTGAAGGAAGTATCAGAGCATCTGAATGTTCACTACACGACAGTCAGCAAGGTCATTAAGGCTGAGTTGCTGAAAAAGTGATATTTCAAGACCTGACCATATGCTGCTCGGACCCTATGCTGGCTCTGCTATGGAGTTCATATTCCGCAACCGACTAAGAAGATTTCCCGCATTGCGAGTTGTTGACGACAAGGCACAGCCACTTTGGGGGATAACATATAACTTGCTCCGCAAATTTAACAAAAATCGTACACAACGCACCCAATCAGAATCAAAGAAACGACATGGAGGCACACAATGCTACGCATACGAAAGGCAACTGAACGTGGACATGCCGATAATGGCTGGCTGAATACCTATCATACCTTTTCCTTTGCAGGTTATTACGACCAGAAGCACATGGGCTTCAGAGATTTGCGGGTCATCAATGAGGATCGGGTCCAGCCAAAAGAAGGTTTTCCGACCCATCCCCACCGTGACATGGAGATCATAACCTATGTCCTGGAAGGTGCGCTGGAACACAAGGACAGTATGGGCAACGGTTCGGTCATCCGCCCCGGCGAGGTGCAGCGCATGAGTGCCGGTACTGGTATCACGCACAGCGAGTTCAACCATTCCGGGTCTGAACTGGTGCATTTCCTCCAGATCTGGATATTGCCGGAAAAGGACGGGGTAACGCCCAGCTATGAACAGACATTCTTCCCTGATGAGGAAAAGCGGAAAAACCTGCAGCTGATAGCTTCGCGAGACGGCCGTAACGGGTCCGTTACCATCAACCAGGACGTTAACCTGTATGCAGCACTGATTGAGCCTGGTGAAGAGATTGCTCATGTCATCCCGGAAGGACGCTACGCCTGGCTACAGGTAGCTCGCGGTAGTGTTGAGATAAACGGCAACCATTTAGAACAGGGAGACGGTGCCGCAGTGAGCGACGACAATCAGTTGATTGTCACCGGCAAGGAAACGGCGGAAGTGCTTCTTTTTGACTTGGCCTGACAGATCAGGCAGCCTCAAGTGCGCGAAACAGTAAATTGAATAATAGAATTGCGGGGGTACACTTTACATTTAGTACGAAGATGTAAATTCCACAAAAAAGGAGTCATCTCATGAACTACTCGGAACTGCTCAATCCTCAGAACTCAGCCCTGATCCTGATCGACTTTCAGCCCCAGATGGTCTTCGGTGTTGCCAACATCGACCGGCAGACCCTCTTCAACAACGTCCTGCTCCTGGCCAAGGCTGCAAAAATATTTAATGTGCCGACCATACTCACCACGGTGGAGTCGAAAAGCTTCTCCGGCGACATGTGGCCGCAGATTCTCGACATCTTCCCCAACCAGGCACCGGTCGAACGGAGTTCCATGAACTCGTGGGAGGACGAGAAATTTGTTGCGGCAGTGAAGGCCACCGGTCGGAAGAAACTGGTCATGGCGGCCCTCTGGACCGAGGTCTGCCTGGCGTTCCCAGCCCTGGAGGCAATCAAGGCCGGTTATGATGTCTATGCTGTGGAAGATGCCTCAGGCGGGACAAGCGTTACCGCCCACAACGCCGCCATGCGTCGCGTAGAACAGGCTGGTGCGGTGCCAATGACCGCTCTTCAGGTACTTCTTGAGTACCAGCGTGACTGGGCGCGCAAGGACACCTACGACGCGGTCATCGAGACGGTTAAGGAGCACTGCGGCGCCTACGGACAGGGCGTGGAGTACGCCTACACCATGGTGCATGGCGCACCACCGAGCCGGAAAGGATAGAAACATTGATGCGATGGAAAACTTGGCGAAGACTGCAAAATTGTATAATCTGTCCATCATCGTCTCCACTGTCAACGTCAGCAACTGCGTTAATGAAGACGTAATTCCCGAACTCGCTGAGGTTTTGAAAGGCGTGAAGAGCATTGGTTGATTTGAGCGCTTTTTTCATCGCTCCGGGGTCGACACCATTCGCCAGAAGTTTTTTTGCATCCTCACGACGCTGTCTGGCTTCGGCAAGGGTAACTGCGGGGTAGGCTCCAAACGCCAGGACGTTACGCTTGTTACCGTATCTGTAGTCGAGGCGCCTCGGCGTAACTAGCAGGAACAGCCCGAAGCCATCCATGAGTTTGTAATCTTTTTCCTGCGGCTTTGCATTTTTTACTTGGATATCAGATAGTGGCGCAATCCTTTTTGGCATGGGCTTTTCTCCTTTTTGGAGGTATCCGGTACGCTTTGGAGGTGGTATTACCCAATACGTCCCTCCAAAACTGATGGATTTTGCCATACCATAATAGACGAATTTGGACAATAGATAAAGAAAAAGCCCCTATTTCTAGGGACTTTAGATACTGCATCGGACTGTGCCGGATATTTAAGTGGTGCCCAGGGACGGAATCGAACCGCCGACACGAGGATTTTCAATCCTCTGCTCTACCGACTGAGCTACCTAGGCAAAAGAGTTTTTATATAACTCGTTATAGCTCGATCTGTCAACAGGAAAGTTCCTTTGGGCAGGGTAAATTTGTTCTCCATTAAATCAGGATGGTTCCCGCGCACATGAGTTTTTAGTCATTCTCAAGTAATCAAAGACCAATCTGATATTTCGGGTGAGTTGCCGAATTTTTTGTGCGACGTT
>JBAYZR010000263.1:0-5459 GCA_041672425.1 Pedobacter sp.
CCACGGCGGTTCGGTGTTTCCACGCGATAGGCGGGTCCGAGTCTCTTTTCCAGTGTTGCGGTCGCTTGCGCAATGCTGGTACCTTCGGTAAGACGGACATCCAGCCGGTCAAAACGACGCCCCCGACCGAACAGTTCCTGGGCGGCGTATACATCCACCACCATCAGGTTGCCGCCGAACGCCTCGCTAAATCCTTTGGGAGTGAGCAGCCCCCGGGCGGTAACCAGTTTCATCCCTTTTGGTACGCGCAGCCTGATGGTATCACCGATCTTTAACCGTGCCTTATCCGCGAACTGACGGGTAAAGATCGCCGAGTCGGGCTGGGCCAGAAAGAGGAGTGGATCGTCCAGGTCGGCATCCTGCCCGTCGAAGCCGTAGTCACGCATCTCCCGGTCTCCCAGGAGGTCGATGCCGATTACGAGGAGGCTCCCCAACTCTCCCTTTTCAGGCGTTACAATCTGCTCGATAACCGGGGAGGTGGCCCGGATACCGGGGAGTTCACGGACCCGCTCCTGCACCTCTTCCGGCACTCCTCCCTCCATGGTGATCTGGAGCTGTGACTTGCCGGCGACACGATCAACCGTGGAGCGGATCCCCTTGACAAGTGTCCCCTGGGCGCACCGAATCGAGCTGAAAGTAGCCACACCAACGACCACGCCCAGCAGCGTGAGCAGCGTCTTGGCCACATGACGCCTTACATAGGAAAGGGAGAGGGTGCGCAGCAGAAATCTCATCTGCCACCCCCGGCCTGGGTGTCGTCTCCCACCACCCGTCCGTCCCTGAGCTTGATCAGACGCGCGCAAGCCGAGGCGGCATGATGATCGTGGGTGACCATGACGATTGTGGTACCGTGCTCATGGTGGATGGAGCGGAGCAGGTTCAATATCTCCTCTCCCCTGGCCGTGTCGAGGTTACCGGTCGGCTCGTCGGCCAGAAGCAACGGCGCGCCTGTGACCAGAGCCCTGGCGATTGCGACCCGCTGGCGCTCCCCTCCCGAGAGTTCGTCGGGAAGATGATTTATCCTCCCTTCAAGCCCAACCTCGCTGAGTACCTGGGCGACCTTGCGGTTGATTTCACCGGTCGAGATTCCTGCCAGGTGCAGCGGCAGAGCCACGTTCTGGCTCACTTTGAGGGTCGGCATCAGGTGATAGGCCTGGAAGATATATGAGACCTTGGAGCGCCGGAAGAGCGAACGCCCCTTTTCGCTCTCCGTGGCAAGGTCTTTCCCGGACACTATGACTGAACCGGAGGTGGGGACATCGAGTCCGCCCATCAGATTAAGGAGCGTCGATTTGCCGGAGCCGGAAGGCCCCATGACAGCGACCATCTCACCAGCCCCGATGGTCAGGTTGATCCCGGCAAGGGCCGTTACCTCGGATTTACCTTCGTATGTCTTGATTACGTCGTGTAGCTTGAGCATCGTGTGTTATCTCCTCTCGGGAAAAAACATTCATGTATGATTAGATTCCTGCTCATATAGTTTTCTGAAATCACAGCGTCCTTTCAATCGAAAGACCATGGCCCTGGCCCCCAGAATAAAACGAGTGCTCCAGATGTGTACCGGCATGCCGCGGGTGTAGCGCCTGCGGGCAATTTCCAGGAAGTTATTGACGCCGCGCAGGAAAAAGTCCCGGTCGCCAAAATCGAACAGCCCCTCTGTCTGCCAGGGTTCCATCTGCCAGCGAATTCCCCTGCCCACAATCTCCAGCCTCTCCGCCCCCATTTCTTCGGGGCTGTTGTACAGACAGGCCCTGGCGATCAAACCGTTCATCTTAATTTCGTCACGCTCCAGAAACGCCTTTTCCAGCGCTAGCTGGAGTTCCCACTCTTCATCGTTAATCTGGCGCGTGCAACCGAAGTCGATCAACCCCAAGCGCCCGTCATCCATAAAGATATAGTTGCCTGGGTTCGGGTCGGCCAGAAGCCAGTGCGCCCGGTAAAACACGCGCAAGGTCGCTGCTGTAATCAGATGGGCAAAATGGTCCCGCAGTTCCTGCCCGGGATCGGAGGCAAGGAATTCGTCGAGGTGGCAACCGTGAATATACTCCGTTGTAAGTACCCGTTGAGTGGAGTATTGCCTGTAAATCCGGGGGATGACAATTCTATCGGCTGGGGTGAAAAAATTGCTGAGCTGCTTCCCAAAGTCGGCCTCCTGCAGATAATCGGTCTCCATCAGTAGCATCTGTTCTATGTCCGCCAATTTATCCAGCAGGTTCGGCCAGTCGCTGGTCATGCGCATTGGTTGCAGAAGCAGGCGCAGATTGCGCAGGTCGGCCCGGATCGTGCCGACAATGCCGGGATACTGGATCTTAACAGCGACATCTTCGCCGCTATGCAGCCGGGCGCGGTGTACCTGCCCGAGAGAAGCGGCTGCAAAGGGGCGGCGCTCGAACAAGGCGAATACATCCTCGGGTTCATGGCCGAATTCATCGAGAAATACCTCCCGCACCAGCGCGTAATGCATGGGAGCAGCCTCAAAATGCAAGGTGGAGAGAACCTTGGCGAACTCATCAGGCATAACTTCAGGCAGGTTGGCCAGCATCTGCCCGACCTTCATCACGGCGCCCCTCAAATAACCCATGGCGCCGAGCAGTTGCAGGGCAGCGCTCAGATGGGTCTCATTCCTGAGCCGCTCTTTTTCTCCGGCTTCTGCAAAACGACCGCGTAGCCAACAGGCAAGATACGCGACTGCCACCTTTGCCTGGAGAGAGCCAAGAACCCACATCCGGGAAAATGAACTCACCGGAGTCTTTTGGGTCGAGATTCGTTTCAGCATCTCCTCAAGGCGCTCCATGGCCTGGTCTGCGTCAGGGTATACCGGCAGTACCTTGCTCAAGCGTTTAAGGGAAGGAAATTCGTTTGACTCCTTTTCATCAAACCGCATGGGCAGCCCCCGTATCAACGCCGGAAATCACCTGTACGAACATGCGGATTGAATAGTCGATCAAGGCTTGTGTTGCCTCCTGGTTGGGTGACTCGTCGTTGGTCCAAAAGGCAAGCATCCCCAGATAAAGAGACCAGTACATGGTCATGGCTACAAAGTCCGGGGCATCTCTGAAACCGTGCCGACTGATAATCCGCTGCACTGCCGACAGATGTTTCAGGCGGGTAGCTTCTCCCTGCGGGCAGATGTTTTTTCTGGGAAACGGGCTTAAAGAGCGTTCCAGCACAGGCCCGAGAAACGGGCGCAAAGGGCGCAACCTGCGCAGTCCCGAGGCGATAAACAGAAAAAGCTCTTCGGCCAGATCCTCTTTTTCACTGCGGCGGCGGAGAAAATCTTCCTCTCCCTGGCCTAGCGCCTCGGTAACCATGGTCATCGCCAGCGTTTCCTTACTGGGGAAATAGTTGAACAGAGTGCCAACGGCCAACCCGGAGGTTGAGGCGATATCCCGGGTGGTGGTCGCATCGAACCCCTTGTCCGCGAATATCTCCGCCGCTTTTTCCAGTATGCGAGCCCGGTTTTCCTGTTTGGCCTGTTCACTGATGCGCATCGATTTGCTCCTACAATATGAACGCGCTCACTATAACAATCGGGAACGAGAGAAGCAATAAAAAATGAACGCGTTTATAAAAAACTTGTCAATTGATTAATGCGGTTAGCAGCGTATAATTTGCTGAGATTCCGCATCCGGCAAGCCCAACATGAACGAATGCAAAAGAGCCACGGTGAGTTTGGCAACAAGTTCGTAAACCCAAAAGGGACTTACTGTTTTTAAAGGAGATTTCGATGCCCCACTCCCCATTTCCACCGCCCTACCGTCATGAACACGGCCCGGTAAAAAATGCCAACGAGGTTGTCAAGGAACAACTCACGTTTGGACAAAAAGCCTCGGACTGGATTGCCGATAAAGTGGGCTCCTGGGAATTCATCATCGGCCAATCAGCACTTCTCTGTATATGGGCGCTTCTGAATGTCACTGCCTGGGTACAGCATTGGGACCCGTATCCGTTCATCCTGATGAACCTGGTGCTGTCACTGCAGGCAGCCTACACGGCCCCCATGATCATGATGAGCCAGAATCGCAAGGCTGATCGCGACCGTATTGAGGCGCACATTGATTATGAAATCAATCAAACGGCGGAGACCGAAATCAAGGCAATCCTGGAGAACCTTGACGCGCAAAATATTGTCATTGCCGAGCTTCATATGATGCTTGAGGAATTGCGCGGCAATAAGACGGCTGAAGCACCTGTCTTGAATTGAACAAATTGCGTATGCGTAAGCAATCAAAAGCATCAGCCACTCACAGAAAGAAGAACGCGAAACAACCATCTGTGCGCGGTTTGAAATTAGTTGCCATGTTTGAAGGGGCTAAAGGGCTTCTCGTACTTTTGGCGGGATTCGGGCTGCTGTCATTCATCCATGTTGATTTGCACCAAGCGGCTGTAACACTTGTTGAACACTTGCATTTCAACCCGGCCCGGCGTTACCCGCGCATTTTTATTGACCTGACTGAACACGTTACCGACAGCCAACTGTGGGCGTTGGCTTGTGCGGCGCTGATCTACTCGATAGTGAGGTTCGTTGAAGCCGCGGGGTTATGGCGGGAAAGGAAATGGGCCGAGTGGTTTGGAGTCCTGAGCGGCGGGATCTACATTCCGGTTGAAATATTTGAAGTCACCAGTGGTGTAAGCTGGCTCAAAATAAACCTGCTTGTCATCAACATTGGTATAGTGTCCTGTCTGCTGTTTGCGTTGAGGAAGAACGGCGATAAAGGGAGGAACTGAATGTGTGGCTGTGCCAATAACCATAAAAGCAGCCGTTCAAAGGCGTTTAACGCACCCTACCGTTTTTCAGGACCATCTTTTGATGGTTCTTACCGTGAGCCTTGCGGTATTGTTATTGATCGGCTGGCTTGATTACATCACCGGTTTTGAGTTGGGCTTTTTAATTTTCTACTTCACCTGCCGACACTCCCCCTGAATGGTTCTCCCAATTATTTTGATCGTCCTTGAAGAGTGCTTTGCTTTGTGGCAAACTTGGCGAAGTTCAACAAAGACATTTAGAAAGCGGAAGTATAATCTTTTCCGTTGCTGACTTGTGGGAGCAGATAATTTTACTTGGGGGGAACAGCTATGGCCATTGCCATGAAAATCGCCGGCCACATTTCAAAATCGTCCTGGATACGCAGGATGTTCGAGGAAGGCGAGCGTTTGCGTCAGGAGTACGGCGCCGAGAATGTTCACGATTTCACCTTGGGGAACCCGGATGTTGAGCCACCCGAAGCCTTTTACCGGGAGTTGCGTGCCTTGTCACAGGATCCGCTGCCCGGCATGCACCGCTACATGAATAACGCAGGGTACAGCGAGACCCGTGCTGCCGTGGCAGCCAAACTTGCCAGAGATTCTGGTCTTGGTGTTACCGGCGACCATGTTATCATGACCTGCGGCGCTGGAGGGGCACTCAACGTGGTGCTCAAGACAATCCTTAATCCTGGCGAGGAGGTCATCATACTGGC
>JBAYZR010000264.1:0-5428 GCA_041672425.1 Pedobacter sp.
AACCGGCAAAAAAGGCTGGTAGGCTTCTTTTCACCTAATAAATATAACAGGTTACTTTACAATCCACTTATTTCAAATGACGTGAAATTATGTTTTAAGGCACAACTTGAAGAATTTGTGAGATTATACGGCAAGTTTCCTTCACATATTGATGGACACCACCATATTCATCTATGCAGTAATGTCATTATTGATAAAGTTATTCCATCACAGTTTGCTGTACGTAGAGGCGTAAGTTTTGAAAAACATGAACGAAATATTCTAAACAAGGCATATCGAAACATTGTAAATATAATTGTAAAAAGAAGGCATGTGTGCGTGGATAAATTTTATGTCATGGACAGTCATCTGTTAAAATCAGGGATTCAACACATTGTAACTGAATCTAAAACGTGTAATCTTGAACTTTCCAGTCATCCCGAGAAATCAGAAAGCTATGAGTTTTTGATGGGAGCCGACTTCTTAAGACTAATTGAGTCTACCCATTTGGGAAGGTATTCTGATTTGTAGGGACAAATTTTTTTTGAATTAACCAAACAATCAAGCCATAATGACTCTGGTATGAGTGCTGGTTAAAGCCATAGCCCGGATTAACGATGTAATACCAATACCAATTCCAGATCAAAGCCCAATCTTCGTTGGCTCGTCTTCGGCTTCTCAGCATACTGTTTGTATGCCTTCGTCGCCTCAATCCTCGCCGCCTTGATGGAATCTTTGATTTGAAATTGGAATAACAGGAGTTTCTTATATGGCAAATCAAATCAGAAGATATATCGGCCAGATACTGCTGGATGGCGGGTTTCTTAGTAATAATGACCTTGACCGGGCATTTGAGGAACAAAAGCATACCAGAGAACTTCTGGGTCAGGCGCTGGTCAGAATGGGGGTACTCAAGGCTCACGATATCAATGCTCCGCTTTTGGTTCAGGAGCATCTCACCTGTGTCGGCGATGCCCTGAAAATTGCCGCAGGCGAGCGCCAATTGCTTGGAGCCCTGCTGGTTCAGTCTGGACATATAACCGGTGAACAACTGGATTATGCCCTGGATGAGCAGAAGAAATCAGGTGAAAAGATCGGCGAGGTGTTCACGCGCCTCGGCATGTTGACGGAGCGTCAGCTTGCCGCACTTCTCGAATTCCAGCATCATCAAAAAAACAATACTTCCAGTCCTCTGAGGCTTGGCGAACTTCTTGTCGCTAGCGGTCATATTTCCCGTGGTCAGTTGGACGACGCTCTCTGCAAACAGCACTTATCAAATAAAAAGATTGGTGAGGTGCTGGTTGAAGAAGGATATGTAGACCAGAGTCGTATCGAGAGCGGTTTCCGCCTGCAGAAGATGCTCGTCAAATCAGTGCTGGCAGCAATACTTTCCCTGAGCATGAGCGCCCCGGTTTTTGCCTCAAGTGTCACGCTTCAGTGGGATCCAAACTCCGAAAGCGACCTGGCTGGCTACAAGGTATATTACAGCCCTGAGTCGTTGCCACTTGAAGGAATGACCCCTTTGGATGTCAGCAATCAGACAATAACATCCATAGACGGGCTTGATCCCAATGTTTCCTACAAGTTTGCAGTTACCGCTTATAATGATGCAGGGATAGAGAGCCACTTTTCAAATATTGTAACTTTAACAGAACAGGTTCCGCCGACCGTAGACATCACATTTCCGTCAGACTCTGCAAAAGTGAGCGGTGCGGTTACGATTTCTGTCAATGCCGATGACAATGTCGGGATCACAAAGGTTGAGTTCTATGTCAATGGGATACTGGTGGCCACTGAGACCGGGAAGCCATATGTTTACTCCTGGAATACACTATCAACTGCGGCTGGTGCTTATACCCTTACAGCCAAGGCATATGACACAGCCGGAAACGTCAGTCAGTCGAGTAAGTCGGTAACGGTTGTAAATGACAATACACCTCCGACCGTTGCTCTGACATCCCCGGCAAACTATGTTTTGCTTAAAGGAACGGTAACAATCTGCGCCAGTGCCAGTGACAATGTCGGAGTGACCAATGTGGAGTTTTACTGCAATGGTATGCTCCTGTACGCAAGCAATGTGTCTCCCTTCAGTTTTAAATGGGATACTACGAATGTGGGCAACGGCGTATACACGATAATTGCCAAGGCTTACGACAATGCCGGGAATTCAAAGGAATCATCATCTGCAACAGTTTTGGTGAGCAATCCTGTCCCTGACTTAACAGCACCAACGGTTAGAAGCTTCACCATGCCAGTTACGTACACATCTCTGTCGGTCCCGGTATCCCGGTTTACTGCCGCCGATAACGTCGAAGTCACCGGCTACCTGATAACGCTAAGCGCGACGGCGCCTGCTGCTGGGGCTGCCGGATGGAGTGCCACCGCACCCGTCAAATTCACTTTTCCCGCTGCTGGTAAAAAAACTGCTTACGCTTGGGTTAAGGATGCCGCAGGCAACGTCTCGGCAAGCAGTTCGGCTTCAGTGACCATTACTCTGCCAGATTTGACCGCCCCGGTACTGACCGCCTTTACCATGCCGAAATCAGTGAATTCAACAATTGTACCTGTTTCAAGATTCACCGCCACCGATAATAATGTAGTCACCGGATACATGATTACCGAAAGTGCCACTCCTCCTTCCTCCAAGTCTCCTTTATGGCTGGCAAAGGCCCCGAGTAGTTTTATATTTACCTCTTCAGGTGTAAAAACCGCTTATGCATGGGTAAAGGATGCCAATGGCAATGTTTCCGCTAGCTTGTCTGCTTCAGTGAAAATAAAAACAAGGTAAGGTTGATCATTCCTGCGGCGCCCACAAGTGAAACTTCAAATTGCTTCTCTTTCCGAGTTCACCAAACATTCACGACACCGTTGACTCGCTGTAACAATAGTTTGCTATCATGCGCGGAAAACAAGCATGCTGACAAGGTGGTGATATGCTCCAACTTACCCAGAAATTAAAAAACGGCGCGATGCAGGTTTTGGAAGTCCCCTGGCCAGCGCTCTCTTCGGGTATGGTCATGGTCAGAAACCATTATTCCCTGATCAGCGCCGGAACAGAAGGAAGCACGGTCAAGACCGCCCGCACCGGCTTTATCGGCAAGGCCAAAGAGCGGCCTCAGCAGGTGAAGCAGGTAATCGATACCCTGCGTAGCCAGGGGATCACCCAGACTTACAGGGCGGTGATGAAAAAACTGGATGCCTATTCTCCGTTAGGTTACTCCAGTGCTGGCGAGGTTGTTTGTGTTGCCCCTGATGTCCGCGAATTCAAGGCAGGGGATCTGGTCGCCTGTGCCGGGCTCTCCGCCAGCCATGCGGAAATTGTAAGCGTGCCGTTGAATCTGTGTGTTCGGCTTTCTCATGATGCGGACCTGCGGCAGGCTGCTTACAACACCCTGGGGGTGATCGCTATGCAGGGCGTCCGTCAGGCCGATCTCCGGCTCGGGGAGAGTTGTGCCATCATCGGGATGGGGCTATTGGGGCAATTGACCGCCCTCATCCTGAGGGCAGGGGGGGTACGTGTGGTGGGGGTTGACATCGATCCCGCCATGGTGGAGATCGCGGGACAACACTGCCTGGATCTGGCGTTTTGTCGTAAAGAAGCCGGGATTGACGGAAAGATCATGGAGTTCACCCACGGCATCGGATGTGACGCGGTTATTATAACTGCTGCTACCAATTCCCTTGATCCGATCAATTTTGCCGGCTCCATATGCCGCAAGCGCGGAACGGTGGTCGTGGTCGGTGCCGTGCCGACCGGTTTCGACCGGGAGCCGCATTATTATAAAAAGGAGTTACAGGTGCGCATGTCCTGCTCCTATGGGCCGGGGCGCTATGATCCGGTCTACGAGGAAAAGGGTGTCGACTATCCGGTTGCCTATGCCCGCTGGACTGAAAACCGGAATATGCTGGCGTTTCAGGAGTTGCTTGCCTCAGGTCGGGTTGATGTCAGCTATCTGACCAGCCATACCTTCGGGCTGGATGATGCGCCGGACGCCTATGATATGATGATGGCCAAGGCCGAACCTTATATCGGCATACTCATCGAGTACGATGTAATAAAGTCTGTTGCCCGGCCCGGCGGTCCTCAGACCCTTCAATCGCTAGTAAATGAGCGGAAGAAACTTCCGACCGTAGGGATCGGCTTCATCGGCGCCGGCTCCTATGCCCAGAGTCACCTGTTGCCTAATATTCACAAGGATAAGGCGGTCTCCCTGGTGGGGGTAGCCACTGCCACAAGCACCGGGGCGCGCTCCGTGGGGGACCGTTATGGGTTTGCCTTCTGTAGCGGCAATGCAGAGGACATTTTGTCGGACGAGAGAATCAACACGGTGTTCATAGCCACTCGACATGATTCCCACGCCGGATATACCCTGCGGGCCCTGGAAACCGGTAAGCATGTTTTCGTGGAAAAACCGCTCTGTCTGACTGAATCCGAACTGGAGCGAATTGCGGGTGTATACTCATCCCTAAGCAAAAATGGCTCAAGGCCGCTCCTGATGGTAGGCTACAACCGTCGTTTTTCCCCGCTGGCAATCGTAATGAAAAAAGAGGTGGGCAATTTTCCTCTCTCCGCAGTTTACCGGATCAACGCCGGCTCTATCCCGATTGAATCATGGATTCAGAACCCTGATGTGGGGGGAGGCAGAATCATCGGCGAGGTCTGCCATTTTGTAGATTTTCTGACTTTTATAACCGGATCACTGCCGGTTTCCGTTCATGCAACCGCCATGGAGGCGCCAGGAAATATACATGACACCGTGACGATTTCGCTTTCCTTTCGCAACGGTTCTATCGCAACAATCTGTTACTACGCTAATGGTGACAAAGGATGCCCCAAGGAACGGGTGGAGGTGTTTGCCAATCGGAGCACTATGGTGCTTGATGATTTTAAAACCCTGACAATATTTGCCAATAACACCAGGACGGGAAAAAAACTGGCTAGCCAGAACAAGGGGCAGGCGGGGTGCGTAAAAGGTTTCATAGAAGCGGTTCATGCCGGGAAAGGAGAACCGATTCCTTTTCAGGAGATCTTCAGCACATCTTTGGTAACCTTCAAAATAGTCGAATCCATCCAAACCGGTCAGGCAATTTCCATCGCCTGACCTTAATTGGCTATTATTGCCCATCCCCCGAAATCGGGACGTTCCTCATTTAGCTGGAACGATTTCTTTACGCCATCCTGGAAGATCTCGATGATCTTCTCCTCCGGCAGTGATGCAATCCAGGAAAAGGCGCAGTGCAAAAAAGTGAAGGGGCTTACTGCGAATTAGCGCGACTTACTCAAGAGAGGCGTTACTGCTCGGACGCTGTTCAGCACACTGCTCAATACAGCATCAGACGTTAAATCTAAAGTGCATCACATCGCCATCCTTGACAATATACTCCTTGCCTTCCAGACGCATCAGCCCTTTTTCCTTAGCCCCTGACTCGCCATTGCAGGCTATGTAGT
>JBAYZR010000265.1:0-5426 GCA_041672425.1 Pedobacter sp.
GCCTACGATGATGCAGTCCAACTCGGAAGCATCTATTCCGGCCGCTTGCAGCGCATTTTTTGCGGCGGTGGTGGCCAGATCCGAGGTTGCCTGATCGGCATGGGCGAACCGCCGTTCACGGATACCGGTGCGGGAATAGATCCATTCGTCGGCATTCTCCACCAGATAATCAAAGTGGCTGTTGGGTATCACCCGCTCCGGCATGCATGAACCGCTGCCGATTATTTTTGAAACGATCATGGTCTCTCCGATTCCATTAGTACAGGACGACTAATTTTATTAAGAATAAAGTTTTATGTATATCTCACAAGATAACACTGTTTGTCAAACGGAATGCACGGCATCTGTGGCATTATTGACACAGTTGCATGGATCACTCCCGCCAGGAGGGCGGCTTCGACTGCAACATCGAGATAATTCTGATTATTTTTCATACAAACACCTCAATAAAAAAGGCGGTCGAATGCCGCCCATAATGTTTTGTTTATAGCAGAGCACTCCTGGGAAGGCAAGCGCACCCATCATTCTGCTTTGACATTATAGGTGCTTTAAGGCATATTCTAACCTCTTTTAATTATATCTTTGTGGAGCAATTACGTGGTCCTTATGGCAAATGTACTCCTGGCTCTGGCCAAGATCGTTGAACTGGCCGATGGTCTTTTGACCATCTACAAATACCTCCTGTTGGCCAGCGTGATTATTTCGTGGGTGAATGCCGACCCATACAATCCGATTGTCAACTTCATCTATCGCATCACCGACCCATTGTTGCGCAGGATCAGGCGCCATATGCCTGATACCGGCATGTTGGATCTCTCCCCGTTGGTGGCTTTTGCCATAATCTACGTCCTCCAGATCGTCGTGTTCAATACGGCCTACCAGTACCTGATGACTGCCAGCATGGCACTTAAACTACGAGGTTGACCTGAATGAAAATTACTCCGATTGACATACAGCAACAGCAGTTCAAGGGCAAGATGCTGGGGGGACTTGACCCTAATGATGTTGATGCTTTTCTACAAACCGTTGCCTCGGAGATGGAAAACCTGGTTCGCGAGAACAACGAACTCAAGGAGCAGCAGTCCCGGCAAAGCCGCGATATGCTCGACATGGCCGAGAAGGAGAAAGACCTTCGCGAAACCATGCTGGCAGCCCAGCGTATTATTGAAGATATGAAGGCCAACGCTCAGAAGGAGGCCTCGCTGATCGTATCCGAAGCCGAACTCAAGGCTGAACGGATCGTAGCCGATTCCGAGCGGCAACTAGGTGAACTCAAGGCCCGTATCGAAGATCTCCGACGTCAAAAAATCCAGTTCGAGATGAGCTTGAAAGCCCTTCTGGATAGTTTTGCCCGCCAACTCTCCAGTGATGAGCAGACCTGAACATTCTCTGTGCGTGGTCACAGAGGATGGCATCATTCTCAACCTTCACATACAACCGCGGGCATCTAAAAATGAGGTCTGCGGCCTGCAGGACAACGCCCTGAAGATAAGGCTCACCTCGCCGCCGGTGGATGGCGCTGCCAATAAGCTGTGCCGCGAGTTTCTGGCCGATCTGTTCGATGTTCCCAAATCAGCGGTAGAAATAGTCTCAGGCGAAACCTCCCGCCACAAGCGGGTACGAATCAGCGGCGCCGATCCCGACCGACTCCACCATATTATCAACAAAACTACTATTCAACACCAAGTCCCTGATATCAAACGACTGAAATACATCACGAAAGGATACAACAATGGCACAGGCAAAAAACGGCGATAAGGTCCGCGTGCATTACACAGGCAGGTTGGATGATGGCAGCATATTCGATTCATCAGAGGGTATTGAGGGTATTATAGATGAGTGCGAAGGTGATAGTTGTGTGTGTCACAGCCGTCCCACCGAACCGATGGAGTTTATCATCGGCGAAGGTAATCTGATCCCCAAATTTGAGCAGACGGTCATTGGACTCGAACCTGGCCAGAGGGCAGAGGTAAAGATTGCGGCTGACGACGCATATGGGCCGCGAGCCGATGAAATGATCGCGGTGATTGATCGCGGTGAGCTTCCCGAGGATCTCAAACCCGAGGAAGGACAACAGATGGAGGTTGTTCTCCAAGACGGCGCCCTGCTGCCGGTCCTAGTGACCGAAGTGACAGAGACTACCGTTACTCTGGATGCAAATCATCCGCTGGCGGGCATGGATCTATCCTTTGATATCAAACTGGTTGAAATAGTAAAAACATCATGATTTAGCGTTTACTAGGTCTGTATTATGAGTATTTTATTATAAAAAATTAAAATGTATGAGCTTTAAAAGCTGCTGTAAATGCTTGCACAGTTATTAAATTGATGTAAAATGTGCAATCTGCATGAGTATAAATGCATAGACTGTACATGTTAACAAAGAATTGGAGGGTAGCCTGAATGAAACAACTGTTTTGGATCGTGATAATACTATGTATCTGTGTTGGCTGCATCAGCAAGTCGAAAGAGGCGCTGTACGCAGAAGGCTTTAAACAGCTTAATGCCTCTAATCCGAGCGGCGCCGTTGTATTGTTCAAGAACGCATTGGAGAAGGACGAAAATTATCTTGATGCACGTTTTCAGCTTGCAAGAGCGTATGCAAAATTAGGAAAACTGGAACAGGCGGAAAAAGAGTTTTTGAAGGTACTCAAGCAGAATCCGTCGCGTGATGAGATTCTACCGGAATTGGCAAACGTGTATATTTCCTCCAAGAAACCTGAAGAGGCCTTTAAGCTTGGAGAACAATATCTTGCCAAGCATCCCGGCAGCGTAGAAGGAATAGAGATCCTCGGAATATCCAGCGCAGTAAGCAGCAAATTCGAAGACGCTGAAAAATATTTGCTGCAAGCCCTTGCTGCTGAACCAGCCCGCGCAAAAACAAAGATCGAGCTTGCCTCTGTGTATGTTTCAGGAGGTAAAGAGCAGAAGGCCAAGGATCTCCTGCAGGAACTTATACAGACTGATCAAAAAAACATCAGAGCATTTTATATGCTTGCTGCCTTGGAAAAGGGGAGCGGCAATAGTGATAAGGCCTTGGAGATATATAAAAAAATTCTGGCTAATAATGCTTCGGAGACGTTTGCGGCATACAAGTCCGGTCTGATCTATATTGAAAAGGGTGAATTGGAAAAGGCGGAAAAAGTTGCGGACGATCTGAGGACGCACTTTCCAAAGCGGTCCGATGGTTACCGTTTGAAGGGATTGGTTAGTTTTTATCGTAAAAACTATCCGGATGCGATGGCGAATTTGCAAAATTCCATTAAAATTGCCCCCACCTTGGAAGCATATCATTTTCTAGGACTCTGTTACTATAACCGTGGCGAGCTGGAGATTGCCCTGAGCCAGTTCCGCAAGATACTGGATTACATGCCGGATTCGCGGCAGGCCCGCCTGATGACAGGTACGATTCTTCTAACCCAGAAGCGGGTTGATGACGCAATCAGAGAAATCCAAAAGGTACTCCAAAAGGATGATAACGATGCAATTGCCCACAACTTGCTGGGTAATGCCTATATGGCCAAAGGGATGTATGATGATGGTTTGCGCGAATATAACCGTGCTACGAAAATTGATCCCAAAGCAGTGGATGCCTATCTGAAAAAGGGGTATTTCTACTTCAGTCGCGGCAAGAATGCCGAAGGCGAATCAGAGCTTGTCACTGCGGTTCAAGCGGCGCCCGATCAGTTAAACAGCAGACTTATTTTGGCTTCATATCATCAAAGGGGAGGGAACCATGCCAAGGCGCTGTCCGTTCTCCGGGCAGGCCTGAACGGCAAGAAGAGTGACGCACTCCTCTACAACAGCATTGCAGCGGTACTACTGTCAGAAAACAAGCTGGATGAGGGACTAAAAAATATTCAAAAAGCCAAGGATATCGATCCGGCTTTCCCCACTTCCTACCAGAACCTGGTTACCATCTATGCTGCTACTGGAAAATATGACAAAGCCATAGAAGAATACTTGATTTTGCTGCGCCATGATCCAAAAAATATTCGTGCCATGCTGGGGTTGGCCGCACTTTATGAAATCAAGAGACAAGACGGCGAGGCATTAACTTATTATAAAAAGGCTGTAGAAACAGGGCAGCCGCAGGCATTTATGGCTCTGGCAAGCTATTACCGGAAAAAGAATGAAACCGGCAAAGCTCTCAAGACCCTTGAAGAAGCACTCAAAATTGATTCGCATAATATTGCTGTTCTTGAAATGAAAGGTCGGCTTCTGACCGGTGAGAAAAAACTCAAGGAAGCTATAAAGACCTTTGATGAAATCGAACTGCTGAACCCGGAGGTTGGTGTTGCTCTCAAAATCGGAGCATATGTCACCATGAAAGAAACGGAAAAAGCAGTTGAACTAGCCCGTAGAATAATAGAAAAGAATCCGGGCTCGGCTCGCGGATATCTGGTTCTTGCCTCGATCTATGAAAGTCAGAAAGATTATGCCCGAGCCATCAGCGAGACCAAAAATGGCATCCGGGTAGATGGCAACAACCTAAAGGCGCTGTTGTACTTGGGAAATCTGTTGGAAGTCGTCAAGGATTATAGTCAAGCCATGTCGTTCTACACAGAAGCACTTCGTAAAAAGCCGGATTTTGTACCGGCGCTGTTTGCCCAAGGCGCACTCCTTGATCTTACCGGAAAAAAGAAAGAGGCCATAGTCAAGTATAGAATGGTTCTCGAAAAAACTGATACCTACGTGCCGGCCCTCAATAATCTGTCGTATCTCTGTGCTTCCGGCTACGGTGGTAACAAGGAAGAAGCGCTTCGGCTGGCGATTTCTGCCTATAAACATGAACCAGGGAACCCAGGGATTTTGGATACACTTGGTTTTGCCCTGCTGAAAAATAACCGTTTGGAAGATGCCAGAAAAGTCCTGGAGAAGGCAACTGTTGCTTTGTCAAAAAATCCGACGGTACACTATCACCTTGCGCTTGTTTATAAAGCGTCCGGTGATAAAATAAATGCCCAACGTACGGTGCAAAAGGCTCTTTCATTGGGTGAATTTCCTGATTCCGGCGCAGCCAGACAGCTTGCGGCGGAACTGAAAAGGTAGAAGGGCTGGTAATGACTTTTCGTTTGGCGATGCTCATAGTTGGCGATGCCGTATTGGCAGTCACAGCCCTTTATGCGGCTGTCGTCATAAGGCTCGGGAATTCCGAGGCGACCCAAATACTGCCTGAATTTAAAACTACGTATACAACCTGTATTTTTATTTTAGTAGTATTGTTTTCCGCACACTTGATGGAAGTCTATGAATATGCGAGAAATACTAAAAAAAGAGAAGTTCTGATTAATATTATTTTTGGCACTGTAACCTCATTTTTTCTGCTCTCGGTTGTATTTTACATTGATCCGGAAGCCGTTCTGGGGCGCGGTATCCTGGTGATCTCGCTGTTTATTTTTGCCCTGATGCAATTCTGTTGGCAT